>DASWUW010000592.1:0-2372 GCA_036406335.1 Trebonia sp. | reverse complement strand
AACGCACCGACCGACGAGGCCTACCCGAGCGCGATTGGCGGCGCCGCCAACGCCGACGGCGTCTTCACCGCACAGTCCTGGAGTGCCACCGCCAGCTACCCGGGCAACGCCGAGTTCGTCAAGGCGTACACGAAGATGTTCGGCGCGCCGCCCACGGAGGACGCCGCCAACTCCTACACCGCCGGCCAGGTGCTCGCTGCCGCCGTCAAGGCAGTCGGCAGCCTCAACCAGACCGCGCTCGCCAGCTGGCTGCACAGCAGCAAAGTCAGCACGATCGTCGGATCACTCAAGTGGGACAAGGCCGGCGACCCCGAAGGCAGCCTGCTGCTCTCCCAGTGGCAGCACGGTGTCCTGCAGGTCGTAGCACCCAACTCGGCCGCGACCACCAAGACCGTGCTGCTCGCCAAGCCTGCCTGGGGCAAAGGATGACTGAGTTGCTCCAAGCTCTGGTCTTCGGCGTGCTCACCGGCGGCGTCTACGCGCTGATGGCGACCGGGCTGACGCTGACCTTCGGGGTCATGAAGATCGTTAACCTGGCACAGGGCGCGTTCCTCATTCTGTCCGCCTACCTTTGCTGGACCTTGTGGGCCCGGCTGGGCATCGATCCCCTGGTCGGCTCGCTCATCGTGACCGTGCCGCTCGCGCTACTCGGCATTCTCGTCTACCGGTTCATCGTCGAGCGGGTGCACCGCCTCGACCACGGACTTACCATCGTCGTGACGTTCGCCGTCGCCCTCGTCGCCGAGGCCGTCATCGCCCTGATCTGGGGATCAAACCCGACCGCCACCACCCCGGCGTACTTCAACCGGGCCTTCAGCCTAGGCTCGGTCGAGATCCCGCGAGCGCAGCTGTATGCCTGCCTGCTCGCGGTCGCCGTCACGGCCCTGCTTCAGCTGGGCCTCAGGCGGACCTGGCTGGGCCACGCGATCACCGCTGCCGCGGAGAACCCGGAGGGCGCCCGCCTTATCGGCGTCGAGCCGAAGAAGATCGGCACCTGGATCTTCGCCATCGCCACCGCGACCACCGCTTTCGGCGGCGCCGCGCTCAGCTTCCTCTACCAGTTCACCCCGGACTCGCAAGACACCTGGATCGGCCTGACGCTCAGCGTGGTCATCCTCGGGGGACTCGGCAGCGTAACCGGCGCGTTCGCCGCCGGGGTGCTGCTCGGCCTGGCTGAGTCCGTCACCTCGACCTACATCTCGGTCCGCTGGTCCGAAGCGGTCCCCACCATCCTCATCCTGGTCGTACTGCTCATCCGGCCGCAGGGACTGTTTACCCTGACGACCAGGCGGGACGCTGTCGTATGACACTCATCCGCCGCACGCTTATCGCCGCCGCTCTGGCCGCTCTGGCCGTCTTCCCGCTAGTTTCGAATGACCTGTACTACCAGACGATGCTGATCCTGACGTTCCTGCTCGCGATCGGCGCGACCGGCTGGAACGTCATGGGCGGCTACGCCGGGTACATCTCACTCGGAAACAGCGCCTTCATCGGCCTCGGCGCGTACACCACGGGCATCCTCGCCGCCCGGGACAACGTCTCACCGTTTCTCGGCTGCCTGGTCGGCGGCCTGGTCGCGGCGGTCGCGGCGGCGATCCTGAGCCTGGTCACCCGCCGCACCCGCGGCATGTACTTCATCATCGTCACGTTCGCCGCGCTGCAGCTGCTCGGCATCGTCGCCACCATCTGGTCGAGCCTCACCGGCGGCAGCCAGGGCCTGGCCCTGTCGATCCCGACCTGGTCGCTGACCTACCAGAACTGGCCGTTCTACTACCCGCTGCTCGCTCTGCTCGTCCTCGCCGTCGCCGTCTCCGCCTGGGTTCGGCGCAGCAAACTGGGCCTCGGCCTCTTCGCCATCAAGGACGACGAGGACAAGGCCGCCGGCCTCGGCCTGGCGACCAGCGCCTACAAGCTGATCGCATTCGTTCTCGGTGGCACCTTCCTCGGCGTCGCGGGCGGTATCTACGCCTACTACGTGACGTTCCTCAACGTCAGTGCCGTATTCGACATCGTCACGAGCATGCTGATCGTGCTCTCGGCGCTACTCGGCGGCCGAGGCACCCTCTGGGGCCCGGTCCTCGGCGCGTTTATCATCGAGCCCCTCGCCAACCTCACGAGCACCAGCCTGGGGGGCGCCGACGCCGGATCGATCCGGCTGCTGATGTTCGGCGGCCTGCTCGGCCTCGTGGTGCTTTTCCTGCCCCGCGGCCTGCTGCCGACCATGTCCGCCTGGAAAGACCGACGGCGAACACATCATCAAAAAGACAATGATCCCGAACGAGCCCGGCCTCCGCTAGTCGGCGCCATTCCCCCGGACGGCAACGAGGCCGCGGCCGGCAACGAGGCCGCGGCCGCCAGCGCCACGCCCGTGC
>DASWUW010000591.1:0-1816 GCA_036406335.1 Trebonia sp. | reverse complement strand
AACGGCCTGCCGGAGGGGCTGGACAGTGCCGTGGTCATGCTGGACAGCGCGTTCGTTCCGGCGGGATTCGACCAGGCGGGCCTGTCCGTGTTCTGGGGGGCCTACCTCAGCACGCCGGACGAGGTGCTGATCTCCGGGCCGCTGCGGGAAGTCGCCGGGCAGATAGCCGAGACCCGCGCGGCGCTGCGCGAGCGGCACGGCTGGATCATGGACACCTACCTGCTCCGGCGGGACACCGAACCCGGTTTCTAGACTGTTCGCATGACGGACTTGTTTCCCGCGGTGAGCCGGGAGCAGTGGCAGCGGCTGGTCGAGGGCGTGCTGGCCAAAGCCGGCCAGGCCGGGCTCGCGGGTGCGGCGGCCGAGGAGGCGCTGGCCACCGAGGTCGAGGACGGGCTCAAGGTCCACCCGCTCTACACGGCGCAGGACACGGCCCCCGATCCCGGCTGGCCCGGCTTCGCGCCGTTCACGCGCGGCGGGCGCGCGCAGGGCTCGGCCCTGGCCGGCTGGGACGTCCGGCAGCAGCACGCGCACCCTGATCCGCAGCGGACGAACGAGCTGGTGCTCGCGGACCTGGAGAACGGCGTCACATCGCTGTGGCTGACGATCGGCGGCCCGGGCTTGCCGGTGACCGCGCTAAGCGACGTGCTCGAGGGCGTCTACCTGGACCTGGCCGGCGTGGTCCTGGACGCGGGAGCTGATTTCGCGGCGGCCGCGGAGCGGCTGTTCGCGCTGTACACCGACGGCCCGGCGAAGATCGCGGCCGGTGAGGTGAAGGGAAATCTCGGCGCCGACCCGTTCGGTCACATCGCCCGCACCGGACAGGACACAGATACCACCCGGCGGCTGGAGGAAGCTACCCGGCTCGCCGCTCGCTGTGTCCGCGAGTTCCCTGGTGTGCGGGCGCTGACGGTCGACGCGCTGCCTTACCACGAGGCCGGTGCCTCCACCGTGCAGGAGCTGGGCCTGTCGCTGAGCACTGCGGCCGCTTACCTGCGGGAGCTGACGCGCGCCGGGCTGACCGCCGACCAGGCGGCCGGGCAGCTGGAGTTCCGGTACGCGGCCGGCGCCGACCAGTTCCTGACCATCGCCAAGCTGCGGGCGGCACGCCGCCTGTGGTCGCGCGTCACCGAGGTCTGCGGCGCCGGGACGGCCGCGGCGGCCCAGCGCCAGCACGCGGTGACCTCCGCGGTGATGATGACCGAGCGCGACCCGTGGGTGAACATGCTGCGGACCACGGTCGCGTGCCTGGGGGCCGCAGTGGGCGGCGCCGAGGCGATCACCGTGCTGCCCTTCGACAGCGCGCTCGGGCTGCCGGACCATTTCGCTCGCCGGATCGCCCGCAATACCCAGGCGATCCTGCTCGATGAGACGAACCTGGCCCGGGTGGTCGACCCGGCCGGCGGCTCCTGGTACGTCGAGCGGCTCACCGACCAGCTGGCCCGGGGGGCCTGGGCCTGGTTCCAGGAGATCGAGCGGGCAGGCGGCCAGCACGCCGCCCTGGGCGGCGGCCTGGTCGCCGAGCGGATCGCGCGGAACTGGGCCAAGCGCGAGGTGAACCTGGCCCGGCGCCGCGAGCCGGTGACCGGCGTGAGCGAGTTCCCCGACCTGGGCGAGCGGCCGGTAGTCCGTGACCCGGCCCCGGCCCGGCCGGGCGGCGGCCTGCCCCGGGTACGCCGGTCCGCGGCCTTCGAGGCGCTGCGGTCCCGGTCCGACGCGATCCTGGCGGAGACCGGCGCCCGGCCGGAGATCGTGCTCGCCGCGCTCGGGCCCGCCGCCGTGCACACGGCCCGGTCGTCGTTCGCCGCCAACCTCT
>DASWUW010000590.1:0-6812 GCA_036406335.1 Trebonia sp. | reverse complement strand
GCCGCTACGTGCGTGCCTGAGCTTGCGCTTCCGTGACGGTCTGTGACGAGGCTTTCCCCAGCGACGCTGGAGATGGCGGGCTGTGAAAGACTCCGTCGCCATGGCCGCGAATCTCATCCGCACCGCCCGGCTCTTCCCCGGCGCCCCTTACGCCTACGCCGCCCGGGCCAGCCAGGGGGACCTGGTCTTCACCGCAGGTGCCTGCCCGCTCGATGAGCAAGGGCAGGTCGTGGCCCCCGGCGACGTCCGCGCGCAGACAACCCAGACCCTGCGCAACCTGCAGACCGCCCTGGAAGAATCCGGGGCCGCGGTTGAGGATGTCCTCAAGACGACCGTCTACGTCGCCAGCAGCGACCGCGGCGACCTGGTCACCGCCTGGGACGAGGTGGCTGGCTTCTTCGCCGGCCACGACGCGCCCAGTACCCTGCTCGGGGTCGTCCTCCTGGGCTACCCGGGCCAGCTCGTCGAGATCGAGGCCATCGCCGTCACCCCGGCACGGTAAGCACAGTCACGCTCCACCTGGATGGCGCCGTCGCCGAGGCGCTGGCAGCGGACCTCTTGGCGGCGCAGTGGCCCAGGGCGCCGCGCCGTCGGCTTAGCTTCGCTGCGATAGGCGCTTCGACCTCAGGTCGCGGTGCGGCTGAGGCTGACCGCGCCGAGGGCCGATTATTTGACGGTTGCTGGGTATCCACGCACGCGCTAGCCGTGATTGCCGCCTACAGCGCTGCCCGGGCTTTGGGCAGCTTCGGGCGGTGAATGACGCCCAGGCGCGAGCCCTCCGCTACCTGATCGAGCTAGAGCACCCAGACGCGGCGGTCACGGTCACGGCTGAGCCAGACGGAGCGCACGTCGTCATCACGGGCCCGGGCGCAGCAGCCGGGATAACCGGGCCGGGCAGCGCCGAGATGAGCCTGGGGGACGTGAGCCCGGCCGGCGGGCAGTGGGCTAGCGGCGCGCGGCCGGCCGGCCGAGGGTCGTCGCCGTCAGCATCTCGTCCAGCCGCTGGCCTTCGATGTCGGGGTCGGGGACGCGCCGGGCGAACCAGCGCGGGTGGTACCAGAGCCTGGATCCGACGATAGCCATGACGGCGGGCACCAGCGTGAGCCGGACGACGAACGCATCGAGGAAGACTCCGGCGGCGAAGCTGAACCCGATCGCCTTGATGGTCGGGTTGCTGGTGAACATGAAGGCCACGAAGATGGAGAACATGATCAGCGCCGCGGCGGTGACCACGCGAGCCGATTTTCCGGTGCCCCGCTCCACGGCGCGGCGGGCGTCGCCGTTCCTGGTGTACTCCTCCTTGATCCGGGAGACCACGAACACCTCGTAGTCACTGGACAGGCCGAAGATGATTGCCAGCATGATGATCGGCAGGAAGCTGATCGTCTCCGTCGGCGTGATGCCGAAGAGGTGCTGCCCCCAGCCCCACTGGAACATCGCGACCTGCGCGCCAAGCGCCGCGGCGATGGAGAGCAGGAAGCCGAGGATGGACTTGATCGGCACCAGGATCGTCCGGAAGGCAAACGTCAGCAGCAGGAACGCCAGGCCGACGACCACGAGCAGGAAGACCGGCAGCGCGCCCGACAACTTGGACGAGACGTCGATATCGGACGCTGTCGTGCCGCCGACCAGGATGTGCGCGCCGGTGCTGCCCTCGATCGACGCCCGGTCACCGCGGATCGTGTTGACCAGGGTGGCGGTGGCCGGGTCGTTCGGCCCGGACTTCGGGATCAGTTTGATCAGTGAGATGCCGTTGCTGGTGGTCACCGGGGTCACCGTGGCGACGTCGGGCAGCTTGCGCAGCGACGCCAAGATCTGGCTGGTGGCGGCGGAGCTGCGCACGTCCTGGTTGACGATCAGCAGCGCCCCGTTGAAGCCGGCGCCAAAGCCCTTGGTGGTGAGGTCGTAAGCCTGGCGGTCGGTGCTGCTCGCGGGGTCCGACCCGGCCCCCGGCAGGCCGAGCTGCAGTGACAGCGCCGGGATCGCGAGCACGCCCAGCAGCAGGATCCCGCCGATGAGCACCGGCACCCGGCGGCGCACGACGAACCGGGCCCAGCGGGCGCCCGCCGGGCTGTCCGGGTCGGCGGCGGAACGGCGGGCAACCCGCTCGGCATGCGCGCCGAGCAGCGGCAGCCGGGTGAACGAGGCGACCTTCAGGCCCGCGAAACCGAGCAGTGCGGGAACCAGCGTCAGGGCGATCAGCAGCGCGACGGCGACGGACGATGCCGCGGCCAGCCCCATCACGGTCAGGAAGGGGATGCCGACGACGCTCAGGCCGCACAGGGCGATGATCACGGTCAGGCCGGCGAACACCACGGCACTGCCGGCCGTGCCCACCGCCAGCGGCACCGACTCTTCCGGAGTCCTGCCGTTGAGCAGGTTCGTCCGGTGCCGGGACAGGATGAACAGCCCGTAGTCGATGCCGCAGGACAGGCCGAGCATCAGCGCGACCGTCGTTGAGGCCGAGGCGATCGTCACCACCGCGGCGACCGCGGTAACCCCCATCAGCGTGACGATCACCCCGAGGATCGCGCCGAGGATGGGCATGCCAGCCGCCGCGAACGCGCCGAAGGTGATCATCAAGATGATGAACGCGATAACGATGCCGATCAGCTCAGGCGTCTCGGAGATCTTCAGCCGCCAGCCCGGATAGACGCTGCCGTTATACGCCACCCGCAGGCCGGCCGCCTGCACCGGTTTCATCGCGGCGCTGACGGCGTTGAGGCTGGCGTCGCTCACGCTGGTTCCCGGTACCGACCACTGCACGCTGCCGAGCGCGATCGTACCGCTGGGCGAGATCAGCTTGCTCTGGAAAGGAGTCGTGACGGCGGACACCTGCGGAATCGACTTGAGCCTGGTCATGGCGGACTCGATCGCCGCCTTGTCCGCCGCGCCGGCGACCTTCGCTGAGCCCGAGGCCGCGAAGACGATACTGGTGGAGCCGCCGCTGAAGGCCGGCAGCTTGGTGGTGAGCACCGCGGCCGCGTTCTGCGACTCGGTGCCGGGGATGCTGAAGGTGTCGTTCGTCTTGCCCCCGCTGGCCTGCGCGATCGCGATCGCGGCGACGGCCGCTACCAGCCAGAGCCCCAGCACCAGGCGCCGGTGCCGGTAGGCGGAGCGGGCAAGTCGGTACAGAAAACGCGACATCGGGCGGATCTCCACGGCTCGGCAGCGGGCTTCGTGTCCCGACGCTAGGTCATTCACTAGCCGGTCGTCAAGCGATTCACTAGCCGGCCGTACAGTAAATGGCTGGTCGGCCGACTAGTGACTCATCGGCTACGGGCCTATACACTCCGATTCGGTCAACCAATGAGGAGTCACCCATGGCGACGGGCGTCAAGGGAATGTCCAGCCGGGCCGCGCAGGCCGAGCGGACGAGGCAGCAGATTCTGCAGACCGCGCGGCGGCTGTTCAGCGAGTACGGCTACGACGCGGCCTCGCTGCAGATGATCGCCGATGAACTGGGGCTGACCAAGGCCGCCGTTTACTACTACTTCCGCGCCAAGGCCGACATCAGGCACGAGATCGTGCGCTCGGAGATCGAGCGGCTCAAGACGCTGCTGGACGAGGCGGCCGCGCTACGCGGACGCCGCGCCCGGGTCGAGTACCTGGTGGACGGCTTTGTCGGCTTCTTCGTGGAGAGCCGCCGCTACGGGCTGATGTCGTCCAGCGATCACGCGGCTAAACGCGAAAAGCTCGACGAGGAGCCGACCGGGATCCGTCAGCAGGCCCTCGCCCTGATCTTCGGCGACAGCCCCACCGCCACCGAGCGGCTTGCGTTCAGCGCGGTATCCCTGGTCCCGGCCTACCTGCCGGAGCTGGCCGACCTGTCTGACGACGAACTCCGCCAGGCACTGCGGACGATCATGCTGCACATCCTCCGGGTCCCGGCCGGACGTCCGGCCCTGCGCTGCCGGCCGCGGAGATGAAATGCCCCTAACCGCGCCGTTTGCGCGGTAAGAAATCAAAACGCCTTATCCGGCACCTTGGCGCCTCGGGAGTGGGTAACCTCGGCCAGAACGGTGTCGGTTCCAGCCGGAGGAGACCAAACGTTGCTCGGCGGATCGGCGATCATAGGCAAGATCGGGTACGCGGTGAGCTGTCTGCTCGCCGTGACGATCCTGATCACGTCCGGTTATGCCAGCAAGATCGTCGGCGTGGCCCACAGCGTGGGGGGCGGGATCGCGATCGACAACGGCGGCCCCACTACCGGCGCGATGACCATCCTGGTGATGGGGCTGGAGAGCCGCACCGACTACCAGGGCCATACCCTGGACCACCACCTGCAGGTAGTGCTGCACTCCGGCAGCACCGGCGGACAGGCCACCAACACGCTGATCCTGCTGCACATCTTCGCCGGCGGCGAGCGTGCGGTCGGCGTGTCGATCCCGCGCGATGACTGGGTCACTTTCCCCCAGCCCTACGACGGGCAGTCCCAGGGGAAGATCGACCAGGCCTACGGCCTGGCGTACGCGCAGTCCCTGAACGAAACCGTGAACTCGGGCAAGAGCTCGGATGAGCGCTACCTGGAGGCCAATCAGGCCGGACAGACGGCCACGATCGCGACTATTCAGGCGGTCACCGGGCAGAAGGTCAACCACTTCGCCGAGGTGAACCTGGCCGGGTACTACTACCTGGCCAGCGCGTTCGGCGGGATCACGGTCTGCCTGAAACCGTGGACGGCGGGCAACGACCAGAACCTGGCCGACGCCAACTCGGGCTGGAACGCGGTGGCCGACGGCTACAACAAGACCAAGGGCGGCAACCAGTACCTGCACCTGTCGGCGGCGCAGGCGCTCGCCTACGTCCGCGACCGGGACTCGCTGCCCAACGGCGATCTCGACCGGACCCACCGCCAGCAGGCAGCGCTCGACTACACGATCTGGAAGCTGAAAAACGGCGGCGTGTTCGGCGACCTGGGGCAGCTCACCGCGCTGCTGAGCACGGCCACCAAATACCTCATCACCGACTCGGGCTGGAACCTGCTCGACTTCGCCCCGCAGATGAGGGCGCTGACCGGCAAGAACCTGCAGTTCTACACCGCCCCGATCGCGTCTTACGGCACGATCGCCGGCCAGTCGGCCAACATCATCGACGTCCCGACGATCCAGGCGGCGATCAGGGCGAGGTTCACCCCGCCTGCCCCGGCCGGCAAGTCCGCGGGCGGCGCCAAGCCGACGGCGAAGGCCGTTCCGCTCCCGGCGCCGTCGACGGTCACCGTGGACGTCTACAACGGCGCCGGGGTGCCCGGGCTGGCCGGCCTGGTTTTCTCGGCGCTTACCGCCAAGGGCTACCATCCCGGGCTTACCGGAAACTCCACGGCTCAGGCCCAGACCGTGACGGCGGGAACGCGGGTCTTTTACGGGCCGGGCGCGTCGGCCAACGCGGCCAAGATCGCCGGTTACTTCGGTGCCCGCGCCACCGCGCTCTCCTCGCTGGCCGCCGGCCACGTAGAGGTGCTCCTCGGCACGGGCTCGACCGTGGTGCCGGCCGGCCTCGGGGCCTCGGCCGGCGCAGCTTCCACGCCGGCCGCGACGCCGTCGGCCGCGACGCCGTCCGCCGGGGCGACCTCAGCGGGCAACAACGGCGCCGCGGGCGGCGCCGTGAGCGTGGCCGCCAACGCGAAGTTCGGCGTCCCCTGCATCTACTGACTTCCTGACCACGGCAAGCAGGCTGGCGGCAGAATGGGACCATGGCTGCCGTTCCGACCGCCCGTCATCTGCTGCGCGCCCGAGACCTGGCCGACGCGCGGTATTCAGCCGACGGTTCAGGGCGGCCTTCGGCGAGTCCCCGCACCAGTACCTGCTGACCCGGCGGCTGGAGCGGGCGGCTGCCCTGCTGAGCGCGACCGACTGGACGGTTGCCGCGGTGTGCTTCGCGGTCGGCGGCCAGAGCCTGGGCTCGTTCACCACCAGCTTTCACCGGGTCTTCGGCCTGACCCCGCTCGCTTACCGGGCCGCCTGCCCGCCGGCCGAGCAGCACCTGCGCGTCCCGCGCTGCGTCGCCCTGGCGTACGGGCGGCCGGCGAACCGCACGTTTCGAGAAGACCAGACGGCCCTGGCTTCCTAACGTTGACCGCAGCGAACGCACGCCGTACCCGCAGCCGGGAGGACCGATGATCAAGATCGCCAACGCGTAGTTCTGGGTGCACGACCAGGACGAGGCTCTCGCCTTCTACACGCAGAAGCTCGGCTGGGAGGTGCGGGCGGACGTGACGATGGAGGCGTGGCACTTCCGCTGGCTGTGCGTCGGCCCGCCCGGTCAGGACGGCAGCGGGCTCGTGCTGATGCCCGTCCCCGGCCCGCCGCTGCTGGACAGTGAGAGCAATGCCCAGCTGGCGGAGCTGGTCGCCAAGGGAGCCGGGGGCACGCTGTTCCTGGAGACCGACGACTGCCAGGCCGCCTACGACGAACTGTCGTCCCGCGGGTTCATCTTCAACGACCCGCCGACCGCCCAGCCCTACGGCATCGACACCTCGTTCCGCAATCCTTCCGGCAACAACGTCCGTCTAACCCAGGTCCTCGAGTTCGGCCCGCGCCGCGTGAGCCTGCCGTTACCGTCTTCTGCATGACCAGGATGACGGCAGCCACTTCCTCTAAGCCTGACCGTCCGGGGCGGTCGCGCTGTCCTGAGAATTCGGCGCGGGGCTGCGGGTGGTTGCCTGGGCTGATCGGGTCACGCGGGGAGGGCAGGCTGCGACGATGGGCGCGGGCTGCCCGTGACGCCGGTGTTTTTTGGGATGCGAGCCCGACTCTAAGCCTGGCGCCGGGAACTTGACCTGAGGGTCGCCTGGCAACGGTTTACAGCCCGCT
>DASWUW010000589.1:0-6620 GCA_036406335.1 Trebonia sp. | reverse complement strand
GCCGGCCGGGACGACACTGGCCCACCGGCAGGCCACCAGCCCGCGCAGCGCCCCGGGGGCCTGCCACTCGGCGTACCCGTCGGCCAGCCACGCGTCCGGCGGCACCCAGGCATCCGGCGCTGACGTCATGCCTCCAGCATGCCCTATGCCGCCCGGCGAACCTGCGTAGGATCGGGGCAGGTTGAGCCGGGCGTGGCCGTTTCGTTCAAGACGGCGGCGGCCCGGACGGGCTGAGGTGGCGGTATGAACACGAAGAAGAGCCCAGATTTCGACGCGGCCGCGGGGTTCCTGGTCGCGCACGGGCGGGTGCTCGACCGGCGCGCCTTCCAGCGGCTGTTCGCCGGCGGTGCGGCCGGCCCGGTGCGGGACGCGGTCGCGGCCTACCGGAACGCGGACGGCGGGTTCGGGTACGCGCTCGAACCGGACTGCCGGGCGGCCGCCAGCCAGCCGGCCACGGTCGAGATGGCGCTGCGGATCATGAATTTCTGTGACGCCTGGGACGAGCGGCTGGTCCGGGACGCCCTCGACTGGCTGGTGACCGTCGCCCCGGCCGGGGGCGGCGCCGCGTTCGCTGAGGCGTCACTGTCCGAGGGCCCGCACGCTCCCTGGTGGGTGCCGGAGGAGGGCCATCCCGCCTCGCTGGTCCAGACCGGGCAGATCGCCGGGCTGCTGTACGCGCGCGGGCTCGCGCATCCCTGGCTCGGCCCGGCCACCGGGGTCATGTGGTCAGCGATCGACCAGCTGACCGGGTCCGGCGGTGACGAGATGTCCGGGGTTGCGGGCGGTTACCAGATGTTCGGCGTGCTGTCCTTCCTCGAGCAGGTGCCCGACCGGGCGCGCGCGCTGGCGGCGTTCGAGCGGGTCGGGCCCCTGCTGCTGGCCCGCGGGCTGGTCGCCCTGGATCCCGGGGCGGAGGGCGAGGCGCACACGCCGCTCGACTTCGCGCCGCTCCCGGGCTCGATCGCGCGCCGGCTGTTCGACCCGGCGGTCATCGACGCGCACCTGGACCAGCTGGCGGGCGGGCAGCGCGACGACGGCGGCTGGATGTTCGGCTGGCCGTCCTGGTCGCCGGCCGCGGAGGCGGACTGGCGCGGCTTCCTCACCGTGGACGCGCTGCGGGTACTGCGGGCCAACGGCCGCGTCTGACCGCCCCCGGGCGCCTGACCGCCCCAGAACCTGACGGCCCCGGTGCCTGATAGTCAGCCGTAGAAGAGGGTGTCCATCACCTTGCGGGCGCGGCGGGCGGTGCGGCGGTAGTCCTCTTCCAGGGCCGCCGCCGGAGTGTCGGACCAGGAGGACGCGCCGTTCGCGCCGTGGTGGCCGGGCAGCGGGGCGGACGGCTTGTAGCCGAGCAGGCGGGCTACCGCGGTCAGCTCGTCGTGCCGGACGGGCAGGGTGTCGCCCGGACGGCCGCGGACCAGCATGATCGCGTTCCTGATGCGGGCCGCGAAGCGCCAGGCGGCCTGGAGCCCGGCCGCGTCGGCGGCCGGGACCAGGCCGTCCGCTACCGCGGCGTCCAGCGCGCCCAGGGTCCGGGTGGTACGCAGCCCGCTCAGCCGGGCACCGTGCTGCAGCTGGAGCAGCTGGACGGTCCATTCCACGTCCGCGAGACCGCCCGGGCCGAGCTTGAGGTGCCGGGCGCGGTCCGTGCCGCGGGGAATGCGCTCGGCCTCGACCCGCGCCTTGACCCGGCGGATCTCGCGCACCGCCTGGTCGGTGAGGCCGCCCGGCGGGTAGCGGTAGCGGTCGGCGAGCGCGATGAACCGCGCGCCGAGCTCAGCGTCGCCCACCGCGAACTCGGCCCGCAGCAGCGCCTGGGCCTCCCACGGCGCCGCGCGCCGCGCGTAGTAGGCGGCGCAGGCGGCGAGCGAGCGGACCAGCGGGCCCGCCTTGCCCTCCGGCCGCAGGTCCGCGTCCACCAGCAGCGACGGCTCGGGGGCGGGAATCTGCAGCAGCCGCCGCAGTTCGGCGCCGACCGCCTGCGCGGCGTCCGAGGCGCGCCGTTCGGTGACGGCGTCGAGGCCGGGCCGCGGGTCGTGCACGAAGATCACGTCGGCGTCGCTGCCGAACCCGGACTCGTGCCCGCCGTAGCGGCCCATCGCGATCACCGCGAACCGGGTGGGGAGCGGCGTGCCCAGGTCCTGCTCGGTTTTGGCGACCGCGGCGGAGAGCACGGCGTCCAGCGTCGCCGTGGTGATCGCGGTCACCGCCTCACCCGTCTCGGCCAGGCCGGTCAGGCCGAGCACGTTGGCGGCGACGACCCGGAACAGCTCGCGGCGGCGCAGCGCGCGGACCGTGACCGCGGCCTGCTCAGCGTCGCCGTGATGCCGCCGGGCGGCGGCGGTCATCTCGGCCCGGAGCGCGTCGGCCGACTTCGGCACCAGCTCGGTGTCGTCGGCGAACAGCGCGACGGCCTCGGGGGCGCGCAGCAGCAGCGCGGTCGCGTACCGGCTGGAGGCGAGCACGAAGGCCATCCGCTCGGCCGCCTTGGTCTCGTCCCGCAGCAGCCGCAGGAACCACGGAGAATCACCCAGCGCCTCGCTGACCTGACGGAACGCGAGCAGCCCGGCGTCCGGCTCGGCCGCGTCGGCGAACCAGCCGAGCAGCACGGGCAGCAGGGTCCGCTGGATCGCCGCCCGGCGGCGCAGCCCCGACGTGAGCGCCTCGATGTGCCGCAGCGCGCCGGCCGGGTCGACGTAGCCGAGCGCCTCGAGGCGGGCGCGGGCCGCCTCCGGGGTCAGCCGGGCCGCACCCGAGGGCAGCTTGGCGACCGCGTCGAGCAGCGGACGGTAGAACAGCTTCTCGTGCAGGCGGCGGACCCGCTGGGCGGTCTTCGTCCACGCCTCGGTGAAGGCCTGTTCCGGCGGGAGCAAGACGGCGCCCGCCGGCGGCTCCGGCCCGCGGGGGACGAGAACGGCCGGGTTGCCGGGGAAAACCACGCGTACGTTCGGGAGCAGGGGCTTTGGTCCGGTGCCCAGGGCCCGGCCCAGGCGCCGCAGCACGGCGGGGTCGGTGGGCAGCGTGTGCGTCCGGCGCAGCTGGTAGAGCTGCAGCAGGTGCTCGGACTGGCGCAGGAACCGGTAGGCCTGCGCCAGGTCGTCGGCGTCGGTCCGGCCGACGTAGCCGCCGTCGGCCAGGGCGGCCAGCGCGGGAAGGGTGGCGGCGACGCGGATCCGGGCGTCGTCCCGGCCGTGCACCAGCTGCAGCAGCTGGACGGCGAACTCGATGTCGCGCAGGCCGCCCGGGCCGAGCTTGAGCTCGCGGCCGGCCATGTTCTTGGGCAGCGTGTCAACGACCCGGCGGCGCATCGCCTGCACGTCCTCGACGAAGTTCTCCCGCTTGGACGCCTGCCACACCAGCGGGGTGACCGCGTCCGCGTACCGCTGGCCGAGCTCCAGGTCGCCCGCCGCGGGGCGCGCCTTCAGCAGCGCCTGGAACTCCCAGGTCTTCGCCCACCGGTCGTAGTAGGCCAGGTGACTGGCCAGGGTGCGCACCAGCGGCCCCTGGCGGCCCTCGGGGCGCAGGTTGGGATCGACCGGGAACAGCGAGCCCTCCGGCGTGGCCCGGTCGCAGGCCCGGATCAGGCCGGCCGCCAGCTTCGTCGCCGTCTTGAGCGCGGCATCGGCGGTTTCGGGACCGGGCTCCGCCCCCGGGCTGCCGTCCGGTCCGGCCGGCTGGGCGTGCGGCCAGGGGTGGCCGGGAGGCAGCGGCTCGGCCACGAAAATCACGTCGATGTCGCTGGCGTAGTTGAGTTCGCGGGCGCCGCACTTGCCCATCGCCACGACCGCGAACCGGACGGGTGCGGCATCGGCGGGCAACTCGGACCGGGCGATCGCGAGGGCGGCGTCCAGGACTCCGTCGGCGAGGTCGGCCAGTTCCTCGGCCACCTCGTCCACGGTGGCCTCGCCGGTCAGGTCGCGCCCGGCCAGCTGCAGCAGCCGCCGGTGGTAGGCGGCGGCCAGCCGCTCCGCCGGGTCGGCGCTGACCGCCGTCACCGGGGCGGCGACGACGGCGGCAGCGCCGGCGGCCGGGCGGGCGGACAGGGTGCGGAGCGCGGCCGGACGGGCAGCGCCGCGGGCCGCGGGAGCCGGAGGCGGCCCGGGCATCTCCCCCGCCCGCGGCTGGGCGGCGGCGGGATCGGCCGCTACCGCGCGGAGGAACTCCTCGCGGATCGCCTTCGCGTCCAGGCGGCGGGCCGCGTCCGGGCCGCGCAGCAGGGCGGTGTCCTCCGGGTGGCGGACGAGGTGGTCGGCCAGGGCCTTGCTGACGCCCAGGGCGGCGGTCAGCCGGGTCCGGAAAGTATGGTCGCCGCCGAGTGCCCGGATCAGCCCGGAGTCCCGCTCGGCGACCTGGGCCAGGCCCGCGAGGGCAAGGTCGGGGTCGGCGGCCCGGCCGAGCGCGGCGAGCACCGGGTGGTCCGGTCCGGTGATGGCGAGGGCGGCGAGCTCGCGTTCGGCCCGGGGAACGTCGGTGAAACCTGTCCGGGCCAGCCAGCCAGCCAGGGAAGTACGCGCGCCGTTCACTTAATGAGGGTATACCGGGGATCTGACCAGCCGGGAAATACGCCTGTAACGTACAGGTTTCGCGGCTGGCCCGACCAGGGACGGGCGTGTGATAGTGATGGATTCATGGTTGATCTCATCCCCCGCAGCGTGCTCTTCGGTAATCCCGAGCGAACCAGTCCCGAGCTTTCGCCGGACGGCGGCTCGCTAGCGTGGATCGCGCCGCGGGACGGCGTGCTGAACCTGTGGACCGCCCCCGTCGACGCGGAATCGGGCGTGGACTGGACCGCGACCCGGCCGGTCACCGACGACACCGACCGGGGCATCCGCGCGTTCGCCTGGGCTCAGGACGGACAGCACGTGCTGTACGTGCAAGACGTCGGCGGGGACGAGAACTGGCGGCTCTACGACGTCGACCCGCGGTCACTCGCCCGCCGGGACCTGACCCCGTTCGAGGGGATCCACGCGACGATCATCGGGACGTCGAAGCGGCTCCCGGATGAGGTGCTGGTCGGGATCAACGCGGACAACCCGCAGCTGCACGACGTGTACCGGCTCAACCTGACCTCGGGCGACCTGGTCAAGGAGATCGAGAACCCCGGGTACGCCGGGTGGCTGGCGGACGAGGACCTTGTCGTGCGGTGCGCACTCGACCCGGCGCCCGACGGCTCGTTCAGCGTGCTGGTGCGGGGCTCGGCCAAGGACGAGTTCCGGCACCTGCTGACCATCCCGGCCGAGGACGCCACGTCTACCGACGTGGTGTCGTTCAGCGGCGACGGGCAGACGCTGCTCATGATCAGCGCCGCCGGGTCGGACACCGGGCGGCTGACCCGGGTCGACCTGGCCACCGGGGAGACCGTCGTACTGGCCGAGGACCCCGAAGCGGACGTATCCGGGGTGCTGCTGCACCCGGACACCCGGGACCCGCAGATCGTCATGATCCGCAAGGCCCGGATGACCTACACCGTGCTGGACGAGTCGGTCGCCGGCGACCTGGCCGCGGTGCGCGCGCTGCACCCCGGCGACCCCAGCTTCGCCGGGCGGGACGACGCGGACCGGACCTGGCTGATCGCGTTTAACGTGGACGCCGGATCGGTCACCTACTTCACCTACGACCGCGCGTCGAAGACCGGCCGGCTGCTGTTCGAGGCGCGGCCCGCCCTGTCCGGGTACGAGCTGGCGGCCATGGAGCCGTTCTCTTTCCCGGCGCGGGACGGCCTGGTCGTGCACGGGTACGTCACCTTCCCGCCCGGCCTGGGCCGGGCCAGCCTGCCCGCCGTGGTCGACGTACACGGCGGGCCGCAGGTCCGCGACACCTGGGGCTACAACCCGGAGGCGCAGTGGCTCGCCAACCGGGGCTACCTGTGCGTGCAGGTGAACTACCGCGGCTCGACCGGCTACGGCAAGGCCTTCGTGGCCGCCGGGGACCGCGAGTGGGGCGGCAAGATGCACGACGACCTCATCGACGCCGTCGACTACGCCGCGAGACAGGGCTGGGCCGACCGGTCCCGGGTGGCCATCTACGGCGGTTCCTACGGCGGTTACGCCGCCCTCGTGGGAGCGGCGTTCACCCCTGACGTCTTCTGCTGCGCGGTCGACATCGTCGGGCCGTCCAACCTCAAGACGCTGCTGGAGACCATCCCGCCGTACTGGGCGCCGATGATCGCGCAGCTCTACCGGCGGGTCGGCAACCCCGAGACCGACGCGGATTTCCTCTGGTCCCGGTCGCCGCTGTCCCGGGCGCACGACATCCGGATCCCGCTGCTGATCGCGCAGGGGGCCAACGACCCCCGGGTGAAGCAGGCCGAGTCGGAGCAGATCGTCGCCGCGCTGACCGAGGCGGGGATCGACCACGAGTACCTGCTGTTCCCCGACGAGGGCCACGGGTTCGCCAAGCCGGAAAACCGGATCAAGTTCTACACCGCGGCCGAGCGGTTCCTGGCCAAGTACCTCGGCGGCCGGCACGAGGAGTAGGCCGCCGGCTGGCTGGCTGAGCGGCGGCCCGGATGGGCCGCCGGCGCCGAGGTAACGGCGCCGGCGGCACATTCACGCGGCCCGGCTAGCAGTGGGCCGCAAGGCTGAAGCTGGCGGCCCGGTCTGCTCGACCTCGCGGCCCAC
>DASWUW010000588.1:0-9193 GCA_036406335.1 Trebonia sp. | reverse complement strand
CGTGCATCCGGGAGGTGTCAAGTAAGCGCCTGCTCCAGGAGGCGCCCGCGGCCCGGCGCTACTGCCCGGTCGAATTCACCCGCCCGTTCACCGAGGCATCGGTGCCCGGGTCGACGGGAGTGCTATCCGCCGGCGTCGTGTCCACGACTACGGCCGGCTCCGGGATGACCGGCGCGGCCTGGCCCTCGGCCGAGTCCGAGAGAACTTCCTCGTCTGCGACCTCGGTGTCGGCGGCGATCGCCGCACGGTAGCGGGAGCGGACGAACGCGGTGGCCGCGGCCAGGCCGGCGGCGACGCCGAGGCCGAGCACCGACCAGGTCAGGATGGTCTTCTTAGAGCTCTTGGTGGGCGGGCTCACCTGGCGGGCGGTCGTCCGCAGGGCGGAAGACACCTTGGGCGCGACCGTGTTGCTGACCGAGTCGGCGGCGCTCTCCAGTCGCGGCGCGGCCCAGCTGCGGGCGCTGTGCACCTTGGGCGCGACCGTGCTGTTGACCGAGTCGGCCGCGCTTTCCAGCCGCGGCGCGGCCCAGCCGCGGGCAGTCTGCACCCTTTCCTTGACCGTGACGGCCGCCGTCTGCGCGGCCTCGCTCAGCGTCTCGGCCGCCGTCTGCGCCGCCTCGCTCAGCGTGGTCGCGGCGGTCTGAGCCGCGTCCGTGGCCGTCTGCGCCGCGTTAGCGGCCGCCTCGGCCACATTCTGGGCCACGCTGGTGGTGGTGTCCGCCACGTTCTGGGCGGTGGTCGCGGCGACGGCCACGGCATTCTGGGCCGCGGTCTGAGCCACGCCGGCGGCGTTCGACGCGGCGGCAGTGGCGTTCTGGGCAGCATTCGCCGCGCTGGCGGCCGCAGCGGCGCTGGCCTTCTGCGCTTGCTTGGCGGCCTTGACCGTGCTGCCTGTATCGATCTTCGTGGTCTTTACCTTGCTGGAGAACACGGTGTAAACCCCCTAGTCAGGTCTCGGTAGCTCAAGGTTCCCATCCGCGAGGCATTCAATCATCCTTGACGGGGCCGAATCACACTACGGTTGAGCCGGTACGGTGGTGAGGACAGTCTCACGACGGAAACCGGAGTCACCTAAATGACCGAAGCACTGACCGCGACGCTGGCGACGACGCAGGGGACGGTCACTGTCCGGCTGTTCCCCGACCAGGCGCCGAAGACCGTGCGCAACTTCGTCGAGCTGGCTGAGGGCGGCCGGGAGTGGACCAATCCGCGGACCCGGGCCACCAGCAAGGACAAGCTCTACGACGGCACCATCTTCCACCGGGTGATCACCAACTTCATGATTCAGGGCGGCGACCCGCTCGGCACCGGCACCGGCGGCCCGGGTTACCAGTTCCAGGACGAGATTTACCCCGGCCTGGGCTTCGACCGGCCTTACCTGCTGGCCATGGCGAACTCCGGCCCTGGTACCAACGGGTCGCAGTTCTTCATCACCACGGTGCCGACGCCCTGGCTGACCGGCAAGCACACCATCTTCGGCGAGGTGATCGGCGGCGCCGACATCGTGGACCAGATCAGCCGGGTACCGACCGCTCCCGGTGACCGTCCGCGGGAGGATGTCGTCCTCCAGTCGGTCACCATCCAGCGCGGTTAGCCGACGGTAAGCCCGCTGTGACCGCACCCGACCCGGCCAGCTCCGCCGGACAGGACATCCCGCCAACCTGCTACCGGCACCCGGCCCGGGAGACCTGGGTCTCCTGCGTGCGGTGCGGCCGCCCGGCCTGCCCCGACTGCCTCCGGGAGGCGGCGGTCGGTCAGCAGTGCCTGGAGTGCGTGCGCGGGGCCGGCCAGGGCACCCGGCAGCCCCGGACGGCCTTCGGCGGCCGTCTCGCCGCCAAGGCTGTCGTCACCTGGACCCTGGTCGGCCTTAACATCCTGCTGTACCTGGTCGAGCTGGCCAGGCCGAGCCTGGCCAGCGACTGGGGCCTGCTCGGCTACGTGCCGTTCAACGCCGGCGGCCCGGTGCAGGGCATCGCCGCGGGCCAGTGGTACCGGCTGCTCACGTCCGCGTTCCTGCCCCCGGCGACCGGTCTCGGCGGCCTCGGCTTCCTGGACATCCTGTTCAACCTGTGGGCGCTGGTCGCGCTGGGACCGAGCCTGGAAGAGCTGCTCGGCCGGACCCGGTTCCTCGCGGTTTACCTGCTCAGCGCCCTCGGCGGCGGGGTCGCGTTCTTCCTGGTGGGCCCGTACTACGTGCTGGCCCTGGGCGCCAGCGGCGCGGTCTTCGGCTTGTTCGGCGCCTGGCTGGTGGTCTCGCGCAAGCTGCGCCTCGATATGCGCGGAATCGTCGTCATCATCGCCATCAACCTGGGGTTCAGCCTGCTTTACCGCTCCGCGATCGCCTGGCAGGACCACATCGGCGGACTGATCGTGGGCGTGATCACCGCGGCGGCCCTGGTCTACGCGCCGCGCCGGACCCGGACCGTCGTCCAGGTCACGGCGGTCGTCGCGGTGCTCGCGGTCCTCGTGGTGCTAGTGATCTTCCGCAGCCACCAGCTGACCAGCCAGCTCAGCTTCTAGCGGCGCGCCCGCTTCAGCTGCTAACGCCATTTCGTGGCCAGCACCACGCCCGCCACGATCAGCGCGAAGCCGCCCACCAGGTTCCACCCGCCCAGCGAGCGCAGCCCCGGCATGTCTGCCTGGGTGACGTAGTACAGCGAGATCCACACCAGCCCCACCACCAGGCAGGCGATCATCGTCGGCACCAGCCAGGCCGGGCTGACCGCTCGCTTGGGCGACCGGGTCGGCGGCGGGGTGTAGACCGGCTTTTTCCTGGTGCGGGATTTCGGCACCGCGAACCTCCTGGTTATGTCTTTCGGGACGGGCCCGCTACGGTTGGGCGGCTACGGCCTGAGTACTGAATCCGCCGCCGCTGCCGCCGCCGTTGCCGGTTTGCGTGCCCGAGTCGGTCGGTGTCGGCGTCGGGGTACCGGTCGGCGAGCCGCCGTCGGTGGGCGTGGTAGCCGACGGCGTCGGGGTGGCCGTCGGGGTAGCCGTCTGCGGCTGTACGAAGATCTGGATCAGCGTGCCCTTGGGCTTGATCGCGTTCGCGCCCGGGTTCTGGAGGTAGACGGTGCCCGGCTGGACCATCTGGCCCCCGCCAGCCGGGGTGCTGTTCACGTTCACGTTGAACCCGTCCTGCTGCAGGATGGCCGTCGCGACCGCCGCGGTGTCGTTCACCACGGGGGGTACCTTGATCCCGCCGCCGGACACGTACAGCGTGATCTGGTGGTCTGGCGGGTAGCTGCCGGAGGCCGGGTTCACGTGGTCGACCTCGCCGGACGGCAAGGTCGACTGCGCGTCCGTCACGGGAACCACGTTGGTAAAGCCGAGTTGCTTCAGCTGCGCCTCGGTGGCGGTTGCCTGGGTGCCCTGCAGGTTGCCGGGCAGGGTGATGTTGGAGACGCCGGTAGACACGTTGACGGTGACCGTGCTGCCCTTGGGGGTGCTGTTGCCGTTGTCCGGGTTGGTGCTGATCACCAGGCCTGAATTCACCGCCGAGCTGGGCTGCTTGTGCTCAACCGGGTTCAGCCCCGCGGCCTTGATCTGCGCGGCCGCCTTGGCGTAGGACTCGTTGTTCACCTGCGGGACGAAGACGGAGGAGCCGCCGCTGCCGTGCAGCAAGATGACGGCCACGATGACCGCCGCCAGCACCACGAGCCCGGAGATGAGCCAGGGCAGCCAGCGGCGGGGGCCGCCGCGGCCCGGCCCGCCGTCGGTGCCGTCGTAGCCGCCGTTGTACCCGGCTGGCTGCTGGTACCCGGTCTGGTAGCCGGTCTGCTGGTACGGCGCCACCGTAGTCGGCGCGGCGCCCATCATCGTCTGCGGGCCCATCTGCTGGGTCCGCTGAGGGTAGTCGTAGTAGTCGACCCGGGTGGGCGGCTGCAGCGCGGCGGCTACCTGCATGCCGGACGCGGCGCGCTGGATGTCCGCGTTCATCTCGGCGGCGCTCTGGTAGCGGTCACTGGGCGCCTTGGCCATCGCCTTGAGCACGATCGAGTCGGCCCACGGGGGCAGGGTCGGGTCGAGCCGGGACGGCGGGACCGGGTTCTCCCGTACATGCTGGTAGGCGATCGCCACCGGGGAGTCGCCGGTAAACGGCGGGCGGCCGGTGAGCAGCTCGTACATCAGGCAGCCGGTGGAGTACAGGTCCGACCGCGCGTCCACCCGCTCGCCCCGCGCCTGCTCGGGCGACAGGTACGCCGCGGTGCCGATCACCTGCGCGGTCTGGGTCATCGTGGCCTGGTTGTCGCTCATCGCGCGGGCGATGCCGAAGTCCATCACCTTGATGTCGCCGTTGCGGGTCACCATGACGTTGCCCGGCTTGATATCCCGGTGCACGATCCCCGCCTGGTGGCTGTACTCGAGTGCCTTCAGGACTCCGGAGACGATCTCGAGTGTCCGCTCCGGCAGCAGCCGGTGACCCTCGATCAGCAGCTCCCGCACGGTTCGGCCGTCCACGAACTCCATCACGATGAAGGGGATGGACGTCCCGGTGGACATGTCCTCGCCGGTGTCGTACACGGCGACGATGGTGGGATTGTTCAGCGACGCGGCGGACTGCGCCTCCCGGCGGAACCGGGCCTGGAAAGTCTGGTCGCGGGCGAGGTCCGCGCGGAGGGTCTTGATCGCGACGGTCCGGTCGAGCCGGAGATCGTGTCCCCGGTACACCTCCGCCATACCGCCCCGGCCGACGACGCCTTCCAGCTCGTAGCGGTCACCGAGCAGCCGGGGCATTGTCATGTCTCGCACTCTTCCAAACCGTCCTGCATCGCAGTGTTATCCCTTTATCCGGTCGCCGCAGCGGAACTGCTGACCGTTGGACTGGAGCCGGTCGAACTCACGGGGTTTGTCGGGGTCGTAGCGCTCGTGGAAACCGGGGGGGTTGGCGGGCCGGTGGGTCCGGTCGGCCCCCCCGAACTCGTAACGGTCACCGGGGTTGTCGGTGTCGCTGAACCTGTCGAGGTCACCGGGCTCTTAGATACTGTCGGGAGCGTTTTCCGGACCCCAGTCGGAGCACCCGGCTTCGACGGGCCTGTCGTGGCCCCTCCTACATTAACGCTTGTAGGTCCAAGGCCGCCCCCTCCCGCGGTCACGCTGGCGCTGGCGCCGGCCGACTTTGCCCCCGATGCCGTCGCGGTGGGAGCGGTGGTGGGGTTAGACGGCAAGGAGGTCCCGTTGTTGCCGCTGTTGCTCGAGATCAGCACGGCGACGATGGCGATGACGCCGATGGCCGCGGCGCCGATCCCGGCGAACAGCACGCTGCGCGAACCGGGACGGCCGGGACCGGGGCCGCCCGCGCCCGCGTCGACCCCGGCGTAAAGATCGGCGCTGGTGGGCGGGGGGAAGTTGGGTACCACCGGGAGGTCGGCGGTGCTCGGCCCGGCGTAGCCGTTCCGGTTGCGGGCCTCGCGGATAACCTCGGCCCGGTCGGCTACGTGCCGGGCCGACTCCGGGCGGTCGCCCGGTTCCTTCGCCAGCATCGCGTACGTCAGGTCAGCGATCGGCCGGGGGATGTCCGGGGGGAGCGGCGGCACCGGGTCGTGCTTGTGCATGATCGCGATGGCCAGCGGCTGGTCGGCGACGAAGGGCGGGTCGCCCGCCAGGCACTCGTAGGCCACCACGCCCAGGGAGTACACGTCCGAGGCGCCGGCCAGCGGCTGGCCGGTGGCCTGCTCGGGCGACACGTACAGCGCGGTGCCCATCACGATTCCGGTCGCGGTCAGGTTGACGTCCGGCGCGTTCGCCTTAGCGATGCCGAAGTCGGTGATCTTGGTGGTGCCGTCGGCCATGATCAGCAGGTTGCCCGGCTTGATGTCCCGGTGCACGATCCCGGCCCGGTGGGCGGCGTCCAGTGCCCGGGCCGCCTGGGCGACGATGTCGAGCACCACGTACGGGTCGAGGCGGCCGTAGCGCTCAAGGATCTCGGACAGCGGCTGGCCGTCCACCAGCTCCATGACCAGGTACGGGCCGCCGAGCGGGCTCTGCTCGCCGTAGTCGAAGACCCGGGTGATCCCCGAGTGGGACAGCGACGACGCGTACCGCGCCTCGGCCCGGAACCGGGCCCGGAACTGCTCGTCGCCCGCGTGCATGGCGGCCAGCATCTTGATCGCCACCGGGCGGCCGAGCAGCTGGTCGTTGCCTCGCCAGACCTCGCCCATCCCGCCGGTAGCAATCCGTTCCACCAGTAGGTAGCGGTCGTCGAGAACGTAATCGGTCACTGATTCCCCTGGGTTGCCAGATAGGCCTTGATGACCGCGACGGCGATCGGCGCTGCGGCGGCAGCCCCATAGCCTCCGCCCTCTATCATGACGCCGACGGCTATCTTCGGGTTGCCTGCTGGGGCAAATGAGGTGAAAACGGCATCGGGGTTGGTGCTTTCCCCGTTCTGCGCGGTACCGGTCTTGCCCGCGATCAGCAGGCCGCCCTCATTACCGCTGCTGAACTGGAAGCCGGTTCCCTCCCGCTGCTGCACCACGGCCAGCATCATCTGCTTCTCGTAGCCGGCCACGGTACTGGTAATCGGCTGGCTGAGCTTCTGCGGCTGGGTCTGCTGGACTACTGACAGGTCGCTGGCGGTGACCTGCTGGACCAGGTACGGCTTCATCAGCGTGCCGCCGTCGGCGACGGTCGCGGCGAACATGGCCTCCTGCAGCGCGGTGACCGTGGTGTCGTGCTGCCCGATCGCGTCGAAGGCGGTAAAGGACCGGTCCGGCTCCGCGGTGAAGTTGGACGGAGCCGCCGGCACGCCCGGGATCTCCAGTGCGGCCGGATTGTTCAGGCCGTAGCCGGTGGCCGTCGACTTGATCGTCGAGCCGCCGAGCTGCACGCCGATCTGGGCGAAGGGGGTATTGCAGGACTGGGCGAACGCGTACAGCACCGGGGTCTTGCCCGACCCGGTCCCGCACTGCTCGCCGTTGTCGTTGCTCAGCGTGTTCCCGTTGGGCAGGGTGAGCGGCTGCGGGGAGTCGACCACCGTGTTCGGGTTCCGGGTGGAGTCCTGGGTGTACCAGGCCGAGCTGGTGACGATCTTGAAGGTCGAGCCGGGCGGCAGGGTGGTCTGCGACGCGTTGTTCAGCAGCGGGCTCGGGCTCTGCGTGCTCAGCTTGTTGTAGATCGTGGTGACCATGCTGGTGCTGTGCGTGGTGAGCTGGTTGGGGTCGTAGCTCGGATACGACGCCATGGCCAGGATCGCGCCGGTAGCCGGGTTGATCGCGACCACCCCCCCGACCTGCTGCTTTCCGTTGATGGTCTTGCCCGCCAGCGCTGTTTCGAGCTCCTGGTAGGCGGTCTTCTGCGCCTTGGAGTTGATCGTGAGCTGGACGGTCGCGCCCTTCTGGGGCTTGTTGGTGATCCGGTCGATGAAGTTGCGGAACGCGAGCTGCGACCCGCTGCCGGTGAGCAGCGAGTTTTCCGCCCGCTCGACGCCGGCCGCGTAGTTGGGCGCCTGAGACTGGGTGAATACGGTGTCGTAACCGGTAACCGGCGCGTACACCGCGCCGCCGGGGTAGACCCGCTGGTACTTGAACAGGTCGGTGGACGGCATGGTGCTGGCGATCGTCACGCCGTCGGCGGTGACGATACTGCCCCGCTGTACCTGGTTCTGCTCGTACTCGGCCCGGTCGTTGAGCGGCCGGGTAGCCAGGCTGGGAGCCTGCACCGCCTGCAGGTAGTTCACGTCTACCAGCAGGATCAGGAACATCACGAGGACCGCGATCGAGATCCGCTTGATCGGGCGGTTCATCCCAGTCACCGGAGCGACACCACCTGGGTCATCCCTTCGTCCTGAATCGGCTTGGGCGCCGGGCGCCGGGCCGCGTCGCTCAGCCGGGCCAGCACCGCGACCAGCAGCCAGCTCGCGACCAGGCTCGACCCGCCCTGAGAGAGGAACGGCGTCGTGATACCGGTCAGCGGGATCAGCCGGGTCACGCCGCCGACGATCACGAAGACCTGCAGCGCGAACATGAAGGACAGGCCGCTGGCCAGCAGCTTGGAGTAGTCGTCCTTGACCAGCATCGCGGTGCGCAGCCCGCGCTGCACGAACAGGCCGTACAGCAGCAGCAGCGCCATCACGCCGGTCAGGCCGATTTCCTCGCCGAACGAGGTGAAGATCAGGTCGCTCTGCACCAGCGGCGTCCAGAACGGCTGCCCGGCTCCGAGTCCGCGGCCGAGCAGGCCGCCGTTGCCCATCCCGTACAGGCCCTGCACGAGCTGGTAGGAGGGCTGGTTGCCGTTGATGAGGTTCGCGCTGCTAAACGGGTGGAGCCAGGTGGTGAACCGCTGCTGCACGTGCGGCACGAGTTCCGCGGCCAGGACGGCGCCGACGACGAACATCAGCAAACCGAGGACCGCCCACGACCGGCGCCCGGTCGCGATGTAGAGCATGGCCACGAACAGGCCCATGAACACCGCGCTGGTGCCGATGTCGCCCTCGAAGACCAGCAGCAGCATACTGAGCACCCACACCACCAGGATGGGGCCGAGGTCCCGTCGCCGGGGCAGGCTGAAGATCCACCACTTTTCGGTCAGCAGGGACAGCTGCCGGCCGTTGATCACCAGGTAGCTGGCGAAGGACGCGGCCAGCAGCATCTTGCCGAATTCTTCCGGCTGGACCGAGAACCCGCCGATGCTGACCTGGATCTTGGCACTGGTCCCGGCCACGCCGCTGATGCTCGACGGCAGCAGCGCCGGAATAGCGATCAGGAAGATGCCCACCAGGCCGAACACGTAGGTGTAGGGCTGCAGGGACTTGATGTCCTTGATGAACGCGAGGAACAGCACCAGCACGGCGACGCCGAGCACCGAGTAGATGATCTGGGTGACTGTGGCCGATGAGCTCAGGGTGGAGATCGGGCGGCCGCTCGCGCTGGCGTTGCCGTCCCGTCCGGCCTGGTTCAGCCGGTAGATCATCACGATCCCGAGCCCGTTGAGCAGCGTCGCCAGCGGCAGCAGCAGCGGGTCGGCGTACGGTGCCCAGCGGCGAACCGCGAGGTGCGCCCCCAGGACGATGACCACGAAGGCGATCATGTAGCCGGCGATACTGGAAAGCCGCTGGCCCTTGAGGCTGAATGCCGTGCTGGCAAAGGCGAACGCGACAACGCCAAGCGCGAACAGGATCATCCACAGCTCGGTAGACCGGCGGCCCGCGGGCGCCCCTTCCGGCGGCTGGCTGCCCAGCGCGGGGGAAGGCATC
>DASWUW010000587.1:0-1719 GCA_036406335.1 Trebonia sp. | reverse complement strand
CCGCCGTCTTGATCCGCGTGTAGAAACGGATCCCGGGGCTGCCCTGCTCCTTGAAGGCGGAGCCGGACTCACGGAACCCGCCGAACGGGTGATGCACGTCCCAGCCGGCTGTCGGCAGGTTCACCGCGACCTGCCCGGCCTCGGCCCGCTCGATAAAGGTGCTGGCGGCGGTCAGGCTGCTGGTGAACACCGCGGCGGCCAGGCCGTAAACCGTGTCGTTGGCCAGCCGGACCGCCTCGTCGAAGCCCCTGGCGGTGGTGACCGCGAGCACCGGGCCGAACACCTCGTCCCGCCACAGCGACTGCGCCGGGGTGACGCTGACCAGGGTCGGCTCGACGTAGCAGCCGTAGGAGAGCTCGTCGCCCGCAGGCCTGCCGCCGCCGGCGATGACCGCGGCCCCTTCCTTCTTCGCCCGCTCGATGTGCTCGAGCACCCCGTCGCGGTGCGCCGGGTAAGACAGCGGCCCCATCGTGGTCCCGGGATCGAGCCCGGGACCGGTGACGATCTGCTCCAGCTTTGCCAGCAGCTTCGCCTGAAGGGCGGCGGCCGCCGGCTCTTCCACGATGAGCCTGCTGGTGGCGGTGCAGCGCTGGCCCGCCTGCGCGAACGCGGCGCTGACGAGGGTGGCCGCGGCCATGTCGAGGTCCGCGTCGGCGAGCACGACCGAGACGTTCTTGCCGCCGAGCTCAGCCTGCAGCCGCACGTTGCCGTCGGCCAGCGTGCGCCGCAGGTACGCGCCCACCTCGTTGGAGCCGGTGAAGGTGACCGCGTCGGGCGAAGCCAGCAGTGCGTCCGAGATCTCGCTGTTGCGCCCGGTGATCACCTGGACCACGCCGTCCGGCAGGCCCGCCTCGGCCAGCAGGGCGGCCGCCCAGATGGCGATGCCGGGGGTCTGCGAAGCCGCCTTCAGCAGCACCGTGTTGCCCGCGATGAGGGCCGGGCCGAGTTTCCTGGCCGGGGTGATCAGCGGGTCGTTCCACGGGCAGATGGCGAGCACCACGCCGACCGGCTCGACCCGCACCGAGGTTGACGTGCCGGGCCGCGCGTCGGTCAGCAGCTCGCCCCACGGCTGGCGGGCAAAGGAGGCGTAGTAGTCGAGGAAGTCGGCCGTCTTGGTCACCTCGACCCTGGCCTCGGCCAGCGTCTTCCCGTTCTCCCGGACCAGCAGCACCGCGCCGTCCTGGACCCGGGACCGGATCAGTCCCGCGGCCCGGGCGAGGACCGTCGCCCGGTCGAGGGGGTTGCCCCGGCGCCAGCCCTCGAGCGCCGCCCGGGCGCGGTCGTAGGCCGCCGCCACCTCGGCCGCGGTCATCGCGGGCACTTCCGCGACGACGGAACGCACGTCGGCCGGGTCCCTTACTTCCAGCATCGAGCCCCTGCTTCCCGATCAGCTAACGGAACCGGATGCGCGCCCCGCCCGCGTCCCCGGCCGCGGCCGGGACGCGCCGGCTGGCGGCGCACCAGTGCCCGCCCGTTCAGACGTGGCGCTGGTCATCCTAAGAAGCAGCACGGGCCAGGTCAGCCGTCTGCGCCGCAACCTTAGTTGTACGCTGGGGCGATTCCCCCGGCGAGCCTCGGCCGACAGAATTCCCGCAGTCTGCAGGAGAGGTAGCCGATGGAATTCGTGGTCATCGCCCAGTACCGGGCCCGCGCGGGCGAGTCCGACCGTGTCGCCGCGGCGCTGCGGAACATGGTCGCTCCCACCCGGGCAGAGCCGGG
>DASWUW010000586.1:0-3593 GCA_036406335.1 Trebonia sp. | reverse complement strand
TGCACCGCAAGATGCGCGGCACCGCGTAGACGCGGGCGGCCGGGCCCGGTACGGTGCCGGACGTGGAGGAGATCATGACGGCGGCCGGCCCGGCCCGGGTGCTCCTGGAGCGGCCGCAAGACGGAGCACCGCGCTTCCTGGCCGTGCTGACCCACGGGGCGGGCGGCACTCCGGACACCGCCGACGTGCTGGCCGTCCGCGACGCGACCCGCGCCCTGGGTGCGGTGACCGCGCTGGTCACCCAGCCTTACCGGGTGCGGGGCGCCCGCGCGCTGGGGAACGCGGGCGTACAGGATGCCGCCTGGCTGGAGCTGGTGCAAGTGCTGCGCAGGCACACGGCAGCGGCGGGTTCAGTGCTGCCGCTGGTGCAGTGCGGCCGGTCGAACGGGGCCCGGGTGGCCTGCCGTACCGCGAGCCTGGCGGGGGCGGCCGGCGTCATCGCGCTCGCGTTCCCGCTGCACCCGCCCGGTCAGCCGGAGAAGTCCCGCGAGGGGGAGCTGCGCGGCGCCGGAACCGGCGTGCTGGTCATTAACGGGGAACGCGATCCCTTTGGCGTTCCCGGGCCGGATGAGCGGACGGCCGTGGTCGTGCTGCCGGGTGAGGCGCACGCGCTGTCGAAAAACCCGGCGGCGGTCAGCGCCGCCGTCACCGCCTGGCTGGGCGCGGTCCCCGGCCTGCGCCTGGTTCCCGGTCGGCCTTAAGCGGCCGGCAGCTGGCGGTCGGTGGGCCGGTGCGGGGCGATCGTCCGCCCGTTCGGCAGTAGCTCGCCGGTGTCCTCGAACATCACCACCCCGTTGCAAAGCAGTGACCAGCCCTGCTCCGGGTGACACGCAATCGTGTGCGCGGCCTCGCGGTCGGGGGCCGACGCGTCCGGACAAGTTGGTAGGTGCGGGCACATATCCGTGCCTCCTGGCTTTCTGAGCAGTCCACGGCCTGAGGTCATCTGGCTGCCTGGTTACTTGCTGTTACCATGACTGAGCTGCGGTAATGAGCGGAACCCTGCGAATCCCTACCAAATGGCCTAGACCACTTAACTAAACTCTGCCTCTTCGCGACGGAGAGTGCAAGCGACTTGCCGACGCGTTAAGCAGAGATTTCCCAAATATTGACACGGTTGCGCGGGGAGAATGGTTCAGACCTTCCGCAGAAAACCGACTGTGCCTGGGCCGATTACAGAGAAGTCTACCCACCGGGCCGCAGTGGCCCGGGCTGCTTCGCTAAGTAAGGATACGGTCAACGCCAGCCGCGGACGCAGAACGGCCCGCCTCGCCTGCCGGGGAAGCGGGCCGCGGGGCGGCGAAGGGGTCAGACGGTCGGCACCCGGGGGACTTCCGGGATCCGGTTGAGCCGGTGGTTCTCCCGCAGGGTGAGCAGCCGCTCGGCCTCGGCGGTCAGCGCGTGAACGGACGGCTTGGCCTTGGCCTTGCGGTGGAAAATGCGGTCGTCGTAACCGCGCGGGCCGATCTCGGCCCGCTGCGCGGCGTAGGCGGCCCGCATGGCGGCGGTCAGCGCCGCGTCGAGCTCCTTGGCCAGGCGGTGCCGTTCGGTTACGGGCGCGTGCGCGGTCTCAGCCTCCCGCAGCGCCACGTCGGCGGCCCGCGCGGCGTCGAGCAGCTTGCCCCGGTCCGCCGCCTCGTCCTCGTCCGCCTTGTGCAGGCTCAGTGCCTCCTGGCTCGGCTTGTACATCCCGCTTCCGTCTCCGTCCTCGGTCATCCAACCCGCACCGTAGATTACGCCAGTCCAGAGCCTACGCCCAGTGCGGCTCCCCGGTTACGCCGCAGGCCGTCGCGGGCTATCCGTTCGGTAACGGCTGCGCCCTGACCCGGCTGGTCAGCGGGGCCAGCCCCGGAACGCGTCCCGCAGCGCGGTGATGTCCGCGGGGCTAAGGCCGAAGGGCGCGAACACCACGTCTCCCCAGCGGTCCAGCCGCCGGGCCGCGTCGGCGAAGTCGCGGTCCTCCAGCCCGGGGTCCAGCCTGCGGGCCAGGCCGATCGCGTCCGCCACGCTGTACCGGCGCAGCACCGCGGCGGTGTCGATGTAGTCGCGCGGCTCGGCCCGGCTGGCCAGGGCGCAGACCTTGCCGCCGACCACGTCCTCCAGGCTGAGGACCGGACCGACCTCCATCGTGACGGGCTGGGCCGCCCGGTCGAAGTACGCCATCTGCAGCATCATCCGCTGGCCGTCGGGCGCGGTAACGGTCCACTCGGCGAGGCCCTCGTCCATTCCGTCGAAGACGTCGAACAGCCCGGCGGCCTGGTCCTCGCGCTCGGCGGCGAAGCCGGCCGCCCGCAGCGCCGCCTGCACCGAGCCGGCCGCCGCCCCCACGCCGGCCTGGTCGTTGGTGAACAGGTCGACGTCCTGGGTCGGCCGGCTGATCAGGCCGTGCGCGATCAGCGCGTTGCCGCCGCCGAGGGCGAACCCGTACCGCTGGGCGACCCGCAGCGCGACCGTAGCGACCCGGCGGTGCAGCTCGTTGAGCGGCATCAGGCCGCGACGGCTGCCCGCGGCTCCGGGTACCGCTCCTCCCGGACTGCTGTCTTACCGATCATATGTTCTAGCGTAGCAGGAAGCCGTCTCGTTGCCAGGCCCCGTTATCCCAGCCGTGCCTCCGGCGCCTTCTCGCCGCGGCGCGGCCCGCCGAGCGGCGTCAGGCGCTGACCGCCGCTCCCAGCACCGGGTGCTGCTCCTCCCAGGCCCGCTTTACTCCCTTGGGCAGGTACAGCTCCGGCCACAGGCTGACCAGGGTCGCGGCGTCGAGGTAGTCAGTGAGGTCCTCGGCCCGGCTGGCCTCCCTCAGCACCGTCTGGTAGTACCACAGCCGCAGGTCGTGCTCAGCGAGGTCGAACCGGTGATCCGGCACGCTCCAGAACAGCCGCAGCGGCAGTTCGACGCTGCCCTCGGTCGGGCCGCGCAGGTCGGCGAGGTCGTCGATGACCAGCACCCGGCGGCCGGGACGAGCCTGGTACGGCGCCAGGTGGGCGGTGGGGGTGCGGGCCGTCCGCAGGGCGTCCGGCAGGTACTTGTAGAGGGTCGACCGGCTGACTCCCAGCCGCCGGGCGACGCCGGAAACCGTGCCTTCCGGCCGCAGCAGCAGTTCCCGCACCTCGCGCAGCTGCTCCGGAGTGAGCGCCGGGGGCCGCCCGAGCCGCTTCCCCCGCGCCTGCGCCGCGGCCAGCCCCTCGCGCGTCCCGGCCGAGATCGCCGCCCGCCCGAGGTCGGCCAGCCCGGCCAGGAGCCGGAAGATCGCCTCTCCGCCCGGCGCCGTGGTGTCGAGGTCTTCGCGCAGCGAGCGCAGCCCGGCTCCGCGGCGGCGCGCCTCTCCAGCGGCCGCGCTCACCTCGCGCGCGGTCCGGCCGAGCTGGTCCAGGCCCGTGACCACCAGGATGTCGCCCGGCCGCAGAGACTCCAGGCAGTCGCGCAGCCGCGGCCGCCCGTCCGCCGGGTCCCCGGGTTTCCCGGCCGCGGTCACGTCGGCCCACATCCGCGTGCACCCGGCCTCGCGCAGCAGGGCGAGCCGCTGCCGGGCCGTTTCGGAGTCGTCGCCGGCGGTCCGCGCGTACCCGGCCAGCGGGCCGGCCCCGCTCGCGGCCCCG
>DASWUW010000585.1:0-4274 GCA_036406335.1 Trebonia sp. | reverse complement strand
ATTCCAGGAGCTGTTCGGTGACAGTCAGAACGGGTTTGAGCTTCGAGGGATACGCTGCTCGGAGTCCGCGACGCTGGAGGCGCAGATGAGTAGCCATCCCAGCTTCGATAGCGTTCCGGTCTGGGTAATATTATTATTAGGCACTTTGCGTGGACAGTTAGGGGTTTGATGTCAGATTTCAACAAGAACCTCGTTCGGCGCCACTTCGAGGAGATCTGGAATCAACGAAATATGGCTGCCTGCGACGAGCTTATGGCTGACGATTTTTTTGAGCATGCAGCTGCGCCGTTTGCCGCAACAGCCCCGGGAAGGGTGCACGGGCCAAGCGCGATGCGCGGGACCGCAGAGTGGCTGCTGGGCCAGTTTCCTGACCTGAGCATGAGGATCGAGGCCATCGTTGCGGACGGAGACATGGTTGCGGTGCGAGTCAGGTCGGCAGGCATCAACTCCGGCAAGCTCAACGGGTTCTTGCCGCCGAGCGGCAAGCAGTTCGCCAGTGAGCAAAGCCACTGGTTCCGCATCGAGGACGGAAAGCTGGCTGAGCACTGGGCCACCCGGGACGACTTGTCCTCGATGCTGCAACTTGGCGTGGTGACGCCTCCGCGTCTCGGCGCTCTTTTGAGGCAGGTTAGGTCTGCCGCGCCGTACTGGCTCCGAGGTCGGCGAGCCCACAAGCGGTAGCAGCCCTCCCTCAATAACGCTGCCGCTATCGGCCACCCATAGGGGTTAGAGGTCCTGCCGTTGGGATCGAGGGCATCCTTCTGGACCGTTCCTATACGTGGGCCACCTTTGGGGCCACCTCGGTGCCGAGCAGCCGGATGCCGCGCAGCAGGTCGGCGTGAGCGAGCCGGGGATTGGTCATCTGCAGCGAAACCCGGTCGACCCCGCCCAGCTGCGCGGACACTCGTTCTAGTTTCGTCACGATGGTGTCGGGGTCGCCGAGGAAGAACGCGCCGTCGGGGCCGCTGGTGGCGTTGAACGAGGCTCTGTTCGGCGGGGCGAAGCCGCGTTCGCGGGAGGCCTGAGTGAACATCTGATGCCAGCCGGGGTAAATCTTTTCCGCCGCAGAATGGGTGTCGTCGTCGACGTAGCCGAAGACGTGCAGGCCGACCTGCAGGGTCTCGGGAGCGTGTCCGGCTTCGGCGCCGGCCCGGCGGTAGAGGTCGATCAGCGGCGCGAACCGGCGGGGCTGGCCGCCGATGATGGCCACCATGAGCGGCAGTCCGAGCATGCCGGCCCGGACGAACGACTGCGGCGTGCCGCCGACGCCGACCCAGATCGGCAGCGGGTTCTGAACCGGCCGCGGGTATATGCCCTGCCCGGTGAGCGGCGGCCGGTGCTGACCGGACCAGGTGACCCGGGCCGAGTCGCGGATCTTCAGCAGCAGGTCGAGCTTCTCGGTGAAGAGCGAGTCGTAGTCGCTCAGGTCCAAGCCGAACAGCGGGAATGCCTCGGTGAACGAGCCGCGCCCGACGACTAGGTCGATGCGGCCCTTGGCGATCAGGTCGAGGGTGGCGAACTGCTGGAAGACCCGCACCGGGTCGGCGGCGCTGAGCACCGTGACAGCGCTGCCCAGCCGGATCCGGGAGGTCCTCGCGGCGGCGGCCGCAAGCAGGATGGCGGGGGCGGAGTCGTAGTACTCCTCGCGGTGATGCTCGCCGATCCCGAACGAGTACAGGCCCGTGGTATCGGCGAGTTCGATCTCCTCGAGCAGGTGCTCGATCCGTTCCTCAGGACCCACGCGGTGCTCGGTGGCGGGATCGGTCACTGTTGAGACGAAGCTGTCGACGCCGACGTGCATGAGATCCTCCTGTTAATCCAGGCCAGCCGGGAGAGCCTATCTGGTTGAAAGCTCAACAACATAGCAGGCCGCTGAATTCCGGCCGTCGACGGCCCCCACCCCTGCCCGCGGACCAGCGCAAGAGCCGCGGGTAAGCGTTGACCCTTAGTCAAGGCAAGGAACGCGACAACATCCGGTTGGAAAGCAGGTGGGCGGTGCAGTCAGCCAATATTACGGAAGCCATCTTCGCTGTGGAGCCGCAGTTCGTGCACTTTGCCGGGCACGGCGATGCCAAAGAGGGAAGTATCGTAGTCGGGGACAAAGACGGTTTTGCCCACACTATTCCGGTAGACGCGCTGGTAGAGGCGCTCCAGGTAGTTGGCCTGGGCATCCGCTGTGTCGTCGTCAACGCGTGCAGTACCGAGCGACTGGCTCAGTCGCTAGCGGCAGTCGGCCTGTGTGCGATCGGCATGCGGCAGCCAGTGGGAGACCGGTCCGCGGTCCGCTTCAGCGTCGGTTTCTACCAGGCCGTGGCTGCCGGCCAATCAGCGGAGTCAGCGTTTGGTGCCGGTGTCGCGCAGCTGATGATGACGCCACTGGGCGATGACGCCCGAGCCCCCTTCTTGCTTTGCGGCGGTCAGCAGGCGCGCTAGCTCCGGTGCGCGCAGGCTCGATGAGTCAGACTGGGCTGGGGGGCACAGAAGCGATGATGACGGCACCACGGTGACGTCGGAGGCGCCTGGCGGGACGGCAAGGGCGAAAGATGCAGAGTTACAGTTCTGAGAACTACAACTCTCAGAATTGTAAGCCAGTATTCTTGATGCTATGGCATCAGTGAAGCCGGATCAGGTCTTCGACCGGACGCGCGAGTGGCAGGGACTGGCGGCGTTCGCTTCTGATCGCGGTCCCGGGGCGACGCTCGGGGTGGTCAGCGGGCGGCGCCGTCAGGGGAAGAGCTTCCTGCTGCAGGCGCTCGCCCAGTCGGTCGGGGGCCTTTACTTCGCCGCCACGGAGGCCACCGAGGCGGAGTCGCTCCGGCTGTTCACCGAGGCCCTGGTCCGGCATTCCCGCGAGGTGGTCGACCCGCCGTTCCGGAACTGGGACGACGCGATCCGGTACCTGTTCCGTCAGTACACTGCGGAGCCGACCCTGGTGGTGATCGACGAGTTCCCGTTTCTCAGCCGGGTGTCGTCGGCCCTGCCGTCGATCGTCCAGCGTGAACTCGGGCCGGGCGGCACGGGCCGGGAAAGTTCTGTGCGGCTGATTTTGTGCGGGTCGGCGATGAGCGTCATGGGCGGCCTGCTTTCCGGGCGCGCGCCGCTGCGCGGGCGGGCCGGGCTTGAGCTCGTCGTGCACCCTTTCGGGTATCGTGACGCGGCGGCTTTCTGGGGGCTCGACGACCCCCACCTGGCCATGCGGGTGCACATGGTCGTCGGCGGAACCCCCGCCTACCGCCGGGAATTCACCCGCGGCGACGCCCCTAGCGGCCCGGACGACTTCGACGCGTGGGTCGTGCGTACCGCGCTGAACCCGCTGACCCCGTTGTTCCGGGAGGCCCGCTACCTGCTCGCCGAGGAGACCGATATCCGCGAGCCGGCGATCTACCACTCTGTCCTGGCCGCTATCGCCCTGGGCAACACCACCAACGGCGCGATCGGGACCTACGTCGGGCGCCGGTCCGACCAGCTCACTCACCCGCTTACCGTCCTTGAGGACTCTGCCCTGATCACCAGGGCGCCGGACCTGTTCCGTTCGGGGCGCTCTACCTACCGCATCACCGAGCCGCTCATCACCTTCTACGAGGCGATCATGCGGCGCCGCTGGCCGGAACTGGAACTCGGCCTCGCCGACGCCGTCTGGCGTGCGGGGCAGAGCACCTTCAGCGCCCAGATCGCCGGCCCGCACTTTGAGGGGATCTGCCGGTCCTACGCGACCCTGCACGGCACGGAAGCCTTCGGTGAACTGCCCGCCGAGGTAGGCAGCGGAACCATTAACGATGCGGCCGGAAAATCCCAGCTCGAAGTCGATGTCGCTGTCCTTGCCGTCCCTGCTCCCAACGAGCCCCGTCGCATCCTCTCCCTAGGGGAGGCCAAGTGGGGCGAGGTGATGGGGACGGGCCATCTCCGTCGGCTTGAGCGGGCCGCTGCCCTCCTCGCCGCACGCAAGTACGACACCAGGGAAACAGTTCTCGCCTGCTACAGCGGTGCGGGCTTCGACCCCGGCCTGCGGGAGCAAGCCATCCGCGACCCGAGCCGCATCCGTCTCTTCGGACTCCAGGATCTGTACACCCGCTAGGTCCTCCGAAGATGTCGCGGCGTTGGTCGGGGCTGGTCAACGTGAGTCCCATTTGCGCCTTCTCCGCGCCCCGCAGAAGCTGCCGCGGTTGCCTGGGCTCCCTATTTCGCTCCCACCGGGAATCTGCCGCACAACTCGCAGGTCAGAGCCGTGCATCGCTGTGACCCGCTGCCGAACGCAGCGGGTCACAGAAAATGCA
>DASWUW010000584.1:0-1711 GCA_036406335.1 Trebonia sp. | reverse complement strand
GCAAGCTCGACGCCGCCGGCGTGCCGTACCAGCTGGCCAGCGGCACCTCGATCTACTTCCAGGACCCGGACGGCGTGCGCCTCGAGCTGCTGGCCGACCCGCTGGGGGAGATGTACGGCACCAAGGTGCTGTAGTCCTCCGTGGCCATGCCGTTAAGCGAAGCGGCTCGCCGCGGTCACGCCATCGTGACTGCGGTCACTTTGCCACATGAGTACTGGTCAGGAAAATATTGCGGAACTGATTAAAGTTCCGCGATAACTCTGAGACCAGCGGTCAGGTGCGCCGGTATCGCCAGCCGTCAGCCAGCCGGTTACACAGCGCATTCGACCCATGCGTTACAGCATTGTCCAGGGGCTGCTGAAGGACCGGCGGGCCAGGCACCCAGGACCGGCCCGCCCGGGCACCCAGGACCGGCCCGCCGGCCGGGCACCCAGGGTCGGCGGCCGGGTTACTGATCGTGCTAGGTAGAACTGCCGATCTTTCCGCTGCGGCGTTCCTCGTCGCTGACCTGCGTGTAAGACTCGTCACACGCCGCTCACGACTCTCCGGAGGAACCTGATGACCGAGGCCCTGCGCCAGCCGGAGGGCCTTGACGTCACGAGGCCGTCCCCGGCGCGGATCTACGATTACATGCTGCGCGGTAATCATCACTTCGAGGCCGACGCGGCCGCCGCGCAGCGCATCCTGGGCGTAGTACCGGAGATCAGGGACTGCGCGTGGTCGAACCGCGGGTTCCACCAGCGGGCGGCGGCCTGGATCGCCCGTCAGGGAGTAAAGCAGTTCCTCGACATCGGCTCCGGCCTGCCCACCGTCGGCAACACGCACGAGGTGGTCACCAAGATCCACCCCGATGCCCGCGTCGTCTACGTGGACAACGACCCGATGGTGAAGCTGCACGCCCAGGGCATCCTGGACGCGGGCGGGCAGGTCAGCGTGCTCTGTGCCGACCTGCGGGACCCAGACTCGATCCTGAGCGACCCGGCCGTGCGCGAGCTGATCGACCCGGCCGAGCCGACCGGCCTGCTGATGACCGCGGTGCTGATGTTCGTCGCGGACGCGGACGACCCGTGGAGCCTGGTGTCGCGCTACCAGGGTGCGGTGCGCTCCGGCAGCTACCTCGCGCTGTCGCACCTGACCGACGACGCCAAGCCGCCGGTGGCGGTGGACGGGTTCCGCCGGGTATTCGACCGGGCCACCGAGCAGATGCACTTCCGCTCCAAGCCGCAGATCGAGCGGTTCTTTGACGGCCTCGAGCTGGTTCCCCCCTACGATGGCGCGGTGCCGGCCGTCACCTACAGCGGCCTGTGGGGAGCAGAGGACGTGCAGCTGGCTGACAGCGACGGCTCCCGCTGGCTGTACTGCGCGGTCGCGAGAATCCCGTGAAGCCGACACCGGAGGAGCTGGGTATCCACCCGGGCCTGCTGGCCTGGGAACGGTCGGGCGAAGGGCACGGCTCGATCGAGGTCGCTTTCCCGGTCAGCCCCCGGTGGGCGCGGGGCGACTGGGTGCTGATGCGGGTGGCCGGCGACCGCGACGGGCGGGTCCTGGTTTTCGACCGCAACGAGTGGGAGTGCTTCCTCGACGGCGCCCGGAACGGCGAGTTCGACGGCGCGGCCAGCCTGCGCAGCGGCCCTGACCGTATGGTGTCTTAGGCCCGCGCTGCCGCGGTGCCGCCCCGCCCGCCTGGCCTGGTGCGGCCGGGCCGGAGCCT
>DASWUW010000583.1:0-1704 GCA_036406335.1 Trebonia sp. | reverse complement strand
GAACGCGCGGGTGAACCGGCGGACGGCGGGCACGTCACCGCGCCGGAACGCTCTTTCCGCCTGCCAGCGGGAATCATCCGGGGCCAGCCGGCCCTCTCCCTGCGCGGTGACCTGCCAACTGCGAATCCGGGCATCCACGGGCCTCAGCCCTCCTCAAACGGTGCGGTGAGCCTGGGCGCCTCGCCGCTCACACTCGCTACTATGTCGGCGGCCAGGTCGCGCAGTTTCACGTCGGTGTTCTGCGAGACACTGCGCAGAACCAGGGTGAGCGCACCCGACGCGGGCCGGGCGAACTCTTGCGCCCGGTCCGCTTCCGAGGCCAGCGGGTCGCTGCTGGCGGTGGCCGTCGCCGGGCGTCCCGGCGGCCGCAGTGCCGTCCCGCAGGACATCCCGTCACCCGTGGTCCGCGCCCCGAGCACGGCGAGTTCATGCCGGAACTGGCCGATACTGTCGGTCTTCAGCAGGGCGTCCTGCAGCCCCGTCAGGGCCTGTAGTACGTCGCTGGACATAGTTTTACCTCTACCCCGCAGGCCGGGCTGAAACAGGAATCAGGCTAGGCCAGGGCCGACCAGCTCGGCCGCCGCGGTGGCGATCGAGGCCATGTCGATGCCCGCGAGCTGCAGCTGCTCGTCCGGCGTGGCCGAGCAGGGCATGGAGCGCACCGCCAGTTTCCGCACCACCGGAAGCGGTTCCCCGGTGGCGGCCAGCGCGCTGAGCACCGCGTCGCCGAGCCCGCCCTCGGGCCAGTGGTCCTCGGCCGTGACGATGCGCCCGGTCTCCCGGGCGGCCGCGCGCAGGGTCAGGATGTCGATCGGCTTGACCGAGTAGGCGTCGATCACCCGGGCCGTGATGCCGTCCTCGGCCAGCAGGTCGGCGGCGGCCAGGGCCTCGTGCACGGTGATGCCGGCCGCGACGAGCGTTACCTCGTCGTCGGGACCGGAACGGAGCACGCGGCTGCCGCCGACCCGGAAGGGCTCCCCGGGCTGGTAGATGACCGGCGTCGCGCCGCGGCAGGTGCGCAGGTAGCTCACGCCGGGCAGGTCGGCCATGACACCGGTCAGCCAGGCCGTCTGGTTGGCGTCGCACGGGCACAGCACGGTGCTGCCGTGCACCGCGCGCAGCGCGGCGATGTCCTCCAGGGCCATCCGGGACGGGCCGTCGGGACCGATGGACACGCCGGAGTGCGACCCGACCAGCCGGATGCTGGCCCGGCTGGTCGCCGCCATCCGGGTGAACTCGTGGGCCCGGGCGAGATGCGCGGCCCGGGTGACGGCGAACGGCACGTAGCCGCGGACCTGCATCCCGACCGCCGCCGCGAGCATCTGCGGCCCGGGGACGCGGCACTCGAAGAAGCGCTCGGGGTAGGCCCGGGCGAAGAGACCGGTGCGGGTGGAGTCACTCGCCTCGCCGTCGAGGACCACGACGTCGGGCCGGCCCCGGCCCAGGACCGCCAGGGCCGACCCGAAGGCGGACCGCGTCGACTTCAGGGAGCCGGGCTCGTAGGTCGGCGGGCGCCAGCGGGCCTGCGGCCACGGGTCAGCCGGGCGGGACGGGCCGCGCCGGGCCGCGGGCACCGGCACCGGCGGCGCCACCTGGACCCGGATGTCGCGGATGCCGCCGAGTTCGCGGACCGTGTGCTCCGGATCGCCGGCCGGCTGGCCGGGCCAGCCGTCCCGGTCCCCGGCGGCGGTGCCCTCGGGGCCG
>DASWUW010000582.1:0-4292 GCA_036406335.1 Trebonia sp. | reverse complement strand
CCCAGGCTGACCCATCCCGCGGCGTGGCCGGCGCCTCCGCCTGACAACGCACCGCGGGCCGCCCTGGTTCTCACCAGGGCGGCCCGCGAGGTTCCGGCTGACGGCTGGCTCAGCCCTGCCGGGCCGGGCGGCGGGGCTGCTGCCGCCGGGGACCGGAGTTCCGGCCGGCCGGCGTGCCGCTCCGGCCCGTGCCGCCGCTGCGCACCGGGCTGCCGGCCGCCCGCCTGCTGGGCTGCGGCGCGGTAGTCCGCGGGGCGCGGACCGGGGCGGGCGGGACCGGGGTGCCCGAGGTGGCGAACTCACGGACCACGGAGTCACCGGGACTGGCGTCGTGCTTGGCCGCGTTGACCCCGGCTGCGGTGTGCATCCGCTGCAGGTCGCGCAGCTGCCCGCGCTCGGCCAGCACGATGACCTGACCGGAGGCGCCGGCCCGGGCCGTGCGGCCGGAACGGTGCAGGTAGTCCTTGTGATCCTCGGGCAGGTCGAACTGCACCACCAGGTCCACGTCGTCGACGTGGATGCCGCGGGCGGCGACGTCGGTGGCGACCAGCACCCGGGGGTGCCCGGCGCCGAACTCTTCCAAGGCGCGCTGGCGCTGGCTCTGGCTGCGGTTGCCGTGGATGGCGTTGGCCGCCACCCCGGCCCGGGACAGCTGCTTCGCCAGCCGGTCGGCGCCGTGCTTGGTCCGGACGAAGAACAACGTCCGGCCCGGGCGGGCGGCGATCTCCAGCGCGACCGACACCTTGTCATCAGCCCGGGTGACCAGGACGGTGTGCTCGGCCGGGGTGGACTCGACCGCCTGCGGCACCGCGTGCAGCGCGGGGTCGGTGACGTACCTGGTAACCAGCTGGCCGACGCCGCGGTCGAGGGTGGCGGAGAAGAACATCCGCTGGCCGCCGCCCGGAGTCTGGTCCAGCAGCCGGGTGACCGCGGGCAGGAAGCCGAGGTCGGCCATGTGGTCGGCCTCGTCGAGCACGGTGATCTCGACCTGGTCGAGCGAGCAGGCGTGCCGCTCGATCAGGTCGGTCAGCCGGCCGGGGGTCGCCACGACCACGTCGGCCCGGCGCACCTGGTCGATCTGCCGGCCGATGGACACGCCGCCGTAGACGGTCGCGATGCTTACCCCGACGGCCTGGCCCAGGGGGGCCATGACGTCGGCTACCTGCTGGGCGAGTTCACGGGTGGGCACCAGGACGAGGCCGCGGGGCGCCTTCTGCATCCGCGGCTGGGTGCTGGCGGCCAGCCGGTTCAGCAGCGGGAGGCTGAAGGCCAGGGTCTTGCCCGAGCCGGTCTGGGCCCGGCCCAGGACGTCCCGTCCGGCCAGGGCGTCGGGCAGGGCCCGGGCCTGGATGGCGAACGGCTCTGAGATACCGCCGGCCGCCAGTGCGGCGACTACCCGGGGGTGCACGCCGAGCTCGGCGAAGCTGGCCGCGGCCGGAGCCGGGGCGGCAGCGGAGGCGTTGAGGGCGGCCTCGAGCGCGGAGCTGGCGTCGCGGCGCGGCTCCGGCCGGCGCGGCTCCTGGCGGCGCTGCTGTGAGTCTGGCCGGCGCTGCTGGGGGCGGCGCTGGGTTGATCCGTACGAAGGCCGTTGGCCATGAGGCATACGTGAAACTCCATTAGTAAGACCGGGAGGTCGCGTCACGCACCCCGGGCGCCAGGCGTAGACAGCTACTGCCTGGCCAGATACCGGATGGCTCACAAAAGCGACCGTGCGGGGCTTCTTGCCCGCGTGAGCGGCTGCTTCCAGCCGCCGGGAGATGTAAGGCTCCCGCCCGCCACAGTATTCCCGCCGGGCTCCCGGTGGCCCCCTGATTGCTCACTGGAGCTGCGTTTGTTACAACTGGCGGGTGGACGCCGCTCTCTTCGCCAGTGCCGGACGGCTCGCTCCGCGGGCCCCGCGCGTCGGGAGAACCCGCCGGTGAAGGCGGCCCGCTGGGTCGGCCTGGGCCGGGTGGAGTGCGAGGACGTGCCGGCGCCGCCGGTCGCCGACGGCGAGATCCTGATCCGGACCGCCTACGCGTCCATCTGCGGCTCCGACCTGCACAGCGTGTTCTTCAGCACACCGCCGCAGCCTGCCCCGCCCGGCCACCCCGGGCACGAGAGCGTGGGCGAGGTGGTGGAGTCCCGCTGCCCGGGCTTCGAGCCGGGGATGAGGGTGCTGACCGTGCCCTTCGCCGTCGTCGGCCGCTGCCTGGCCGAGTTCCAGGCACTCCCCGGCTCCGCCTGCGTCAAGCTGCCGGACACGGTGCCGCTCAGTCACCTGCTGATGGCTCAGCAGCTCGGCACGGTCGTCTACGCGCTGCGCAGCCGTCCGGTCGACGTCACCGGCCAGGATGTCGCGGTCATCGGGCAGGGGTCAGCCGGGGCGTTCTTCACGTTCCTGCTCAAGCGGGCCGGGGCGGCCCGGGTGCTGGTGTCAGACAAGTCGCCGGCCCGGCTGGCCTACTCCCGCAAGCTGGGCGCGGACCTCACCGTGGACGCCGGCCAGGCCGACTTCCGGGCGGCGGTGCTGGAGGCCACCGGCGGGCGGGGAGCGGGCCTGGTGGTAGAGGCGGTCGGCAGCCGGGAGACGTTTCCGCTGAGCCTGGAACTGGCCGCCCCCGGTGCGACCCTGGTCTGGTTCGGATTGCCGGAGGGTGACGGGGAGTACCCGTTCTCGTTCCGTCAGTTCTTCCGGCGGGGGCTGACCGCCTACTCCAACTTCGGCGCTCAGGGCGAGCCGGGGCTGGAGTCGTTCCGCTATGCCGTGCGGCTGATCGCCGACGGCGCGATCGACGTGACGCCGCTGCTCAGTCACCTGCTGCCGATCGAGGAGATCGACGTCGCGTTCCGGATCGCCCATGAGCGCAGCGGCAACGCGCTCAAGGTGTCGATCAAGTTCTGACTGGAGGACGACCATGGAGATGACCGGAGGAGAGGCGGTTGCCTCCGCCCTCGAACTGCTGGGGGTCCGCCACGTCTTCGGCATCGTGAGCGTGCACAACCTGCCGATCTACGACGCTATCGCGCGGCGCGGGACCATCGCGGCGGTCGGGGTACGGCACGAGCAGGCCGCCGCCCATGCCGCCGACGGCTACGCCCGCGCCACCGGGGAGCTGGGCGTGGTCATCGCCAGCACCGGGCCGGGCACCACCAACACCATGACCGGCCTGTTCGAGGCGGGCTTCGCCTCGTCTCCGGTGCTGCTCGTCACCGGGCAGATCGACAGCGGCTACCTGGGCAAGTCCCGGGGCTTCCTGCACGAGGCCGAGCACCAGGGCCTCATGCTGTCCTCGCTGTGCCGGCGGGTGGAAAGCGTGCGCCGCACCGAGGACATCGGGCGGGCCGTCATCTCCGTAGCGCAGGACATCCGCGCGGGCCGCCCCCAGCCGGGAGCGGTCGAGATCCCGGTCGACCAGCAGTACCGCCGGGCCGACGTGATCCTGCCGGACCTGCGGAAGGACACCGCCTACGGACCCGACGCCGGCGCCATCGGGAAGGTGGCGGAGGCACTGTCAGCCGCGGTCCGGCCGGTGCTGTGGGCCGGCGGCGGCGTGGTCAGCTCGGGGGGCGCGGCCGCGCTGACCGCGCTGGCCGAGCGTCTCGGCGCCCCGGTGGTGACCACGGTCGAGGGCCGGGGCTCGATTCCCGAGGACCACCCGCTGTGCCTGGGCGCGCTGACCACCAGCCGGCCGGTGGAGGAAATCGTGGCCGGCGCCGACCTGGTGCTCGCGGCGGGGACCCGGTTCCAGGGCAGCAGCACCCGCAACTGGAAACTGTCCTTCGGCGGCACGCTGGCGCACCTGGACGCCGACCCGGCGGTCATCGGGCGCAACTACCGGACCGGCCTGCCGGTCGTCGGCGACGCCCGCATCGGCCTGGAACTTCTGCTGGGGGCGGTGACCCGGGTCAGCACCGAACCGGGGCACGCGGAGCAGGCCCGGGCGGCGGCCGACGCGGCCCGCCGGGAGGCCCGCACCCGGATCGGCGAAGACCACTGCCAGATCATGGACGCGATCCGGCGGCACACGCCGCCTGAGTCGGTCATCGTCCGGGACGCGACCATCCCGGCCTACGTGTGGGGCGACCGGCTGCTGCCGGTCCTGCGGCCCCGGACATCGGTGCGCCCGGCCTCCGCGGCGATCGGCCCGGGCCTGCCGCTGGCGCTGGGCGCGGCGGCGGGCAGCGGGCAGCCGGCCGTGCTGATCGCCGGCGACGGCGGGTTCATGCTGCACGTCGGGGAGCTGGTCACGGCGGTGCAGCATGAGCTGCCGGTGGTGATCTGCCTGTTCAACGACCGGGGCTACGGGGTG
>DASWUW010000581.1:0-12259 GCA_036406335.1 Trebonia sp. | reverse complement strand
CGTGCAGGTTCATGTCGGCTCCCGCGGCGCCCGCCGTCCAGGTTGGGCCCCAGCCAGGCCAGGACCCGCGCCGCCGCCGCGGCCGGCCCGGCCTCCGCGGCCGGCCCCGGCACGGCGCCGAGAACCAGGCCGGCCCGGGCCGGGGTGTGCTCGCGCTCCAGCAGCGCGTCTTCCTGAGCCGCCCAGCTGTCCCAGTACGGCGCGAACGTGGCCCCGTCGCGCTCCAGCGCCCGCCGCCGGCGCACCGGGGCGGCCGCCTCCAGCCAGATCAGCGCGCTCTCGTAGGCGGCCGCGCGCCGTGCTCCGGCCCCGACCCCCTCGACGATCAGCACCGCCGGCGGCTCCAGGACCCAGGGCGGCGCCCACTGGCCGGCCCGCCAGTCGTAGCGCGGCACCCGCGCCGCCCGCCCGGCCCTCAGCGGCTCCAGCACGTCGGACACCAGCAGGTCGATCCCGCGCTGGAGCCCGTCCCAGCCGCCGTAGAGGTCCTCCAGGGTGACGACGGGAGCCCCCAGCCGGTCCCGCAGTTCCGCCGCCAGCAGCGTCTTTCCCGCTCCCGAACGTCCGTCGACGGCGATCACCCGGGTCGCCACCTCAGTGGGCCGGGTGGCCGAGGTCGGGGTCGTCCGGCACCTCCAGGCCGTGCTGCCGGAGCCGGGCCGCCCGCACGTCGTCCGCGCTGATCAGCACCGTGCCGACGCTCGCGATCAGCGCGAACCCGGGAACGGTGACCCGCAGCCAGACCGGGCCGGGCAGGAACGCCAGGGCCGCGCAGACCGGGATCATCAGCACCATCAGCCGTCTGATCGTCCGTCCGCGCCAGCCGGCGTCGGTCAGCTCGTGCCGCACCCAGTCCCGGTTCCGCGGCGGCAGCCGGAAGCCGGCCGCGAACAGCAGCCACCCGCCCGCGCTCGGATTTCCTGGCAGCCGGGTCATTGACTCGCGCCCGGGACTTCTCGCACTTGTGGCCTCACTCGCACTCAGGGCCGCGGCCGACTTCACGCAGCCTTCGGGAGAACCCGGTCGTGCCCCCGGGGCTAACAAGCTGGAGTCTAGATCAGTACCGTGGGAGTCGTGCTGATCTGGGTGCCATCTGACTGGGTAGCAAAGGGGCTCGCCGGGCTGCCGGGGGCGCGGGTCGAGGTCGTCGCCCTCGGCCGGGATATGGGCGAGACCGGTTCCGTTGGCGAGCCCGCGGTGCCGCCGAGCGTCGCCGAGGTCGAGTTCTACGTGCCCAGTTTCTTTCCCAGCCCGGCCGGGAGCGCGGTTCTAGGCCGGATGGGCCGCCTGCGCGTGGTGCAGGCACTGACCGCCGGGGTGGACTGGATCCGTCCGCACGTGCCTCCTTCGGTCGCGCTCTGCAACGCGCGCGGGGCGCACGACGCGTCCACCGCCGAGTGGGTAGTCGCGGCGGTACTGGGCTCGCTGCGCTCTTTCCCGCGGTTCGGCGCCGAGCAGGCCGCGGGGCGCTGGGCCTACCAGGGGACCGACCAGCTGGCGGGCAAGAACGTGCTGATCGTCGGGTACGGGGCGATCGGCGCCGCCGTTGAGCGGCGGCTAGCCGGGTTCGAGGTAACCGTGCGGCGGGTCGCGCGCACGGCGCGCACTGGCCGGCCGGACGAGGCGGACGTGGCCGGCCTGGCCGAGCTGCCGTCGCTGCTGCCCGAGGCGGACGTGGTCGTGCTGCTGGTCCCGTTCACCCCGGAAAGCAAGGGGATGGCCGACAGTAGCTTCCTGGGCCGTCTGAAGGACGGCGCGCTGCTGGTCAACGCGGCCCGGGGCGCGGTGGTGGATACCGCGGCGCTGACCGCCGAGGTCGCCCGCGGGCGGCTGCGGGCCGCGCTCGACGTGACCGACCCGGAGCCGCTGCCGCCCGGCCATCCCCTGTGGTCGCTGCCCGGGGTCTTCATCACCCCGCACGTGGCGGCGTCGACCCCGGTCTCCCGGGAGCGCGCGGCCCGCCTGGTCCGGGAGCAGGCCGAGGCGTACCTGAGCGGAGCGCCCCTGAGCAACGTGATCAGCGGTGCGTACTAAAGCCCCGGAGCAGCTATCGTTGCCATATGTCACGAAGGAACCGCGTACCGACGCGGAGCCGCCCCCAGCCTGGCTAGCATCGTACGGGTGAGCCCGGGCATCCAGGGTTAGCCCGGGCATCGAACGGGTGCGCCCAGGTATTGAATGGGTTAACCCGGGCATCGAATGGTTAGCCCGGACAATGCGGGTACAGGGCAGCGCCCCCGGGAGGAAACAGCCGCCCTTCCTCAACCGAAGCGTGATCTCGGGTACGTAGAGTGAACGCAGGCGACCGGTGCCCCGCCAGCAGACGGATGACGGCAGGCCCGGGCCGTCAGCGGACGCCGCGGCACCCGTACTGCGGGTGACGCATCGTTGCGCATCCGTTGCCTAAAACTCAGCCGCATGACATCCGCAGGCCGCACGCTACGCAGTGACCCGTCCAGCGCACGACCGACCCCGGAAGGAGCCCGGTGACCGTCCTCGCCATGATCGCCACCGCTGGCGCCGCCGCCGGGCTGCTCGTGGGGGCGCGGCTGCACGCCGGAGCGGTGGCCCGGGGGTACCGCTGGCTGGCGGCCGCGGCCCTGTTCTGGTTTGCCGGGCTGATCATCGCGCGGGTGCTCGGGCCGCTGAGCTCCTCCGGCGGCCAGGTCTCGCTGGCTGACGTGGCGCCGCTGCTCGCCCTGGCGACCGCGGCGGCCGGGGTCATGGTGCTGGCCGAGGACGAGAAGCGGAGCGACACCGGATCGGTACTGCCAGGGCTGGCCGACGGCTACGTCATGGCCGTGGCGCTGCTGGTCATCGGCTGGGTCGTCTCTTTCGGGACGGAGTTCCACCGGCTGGGCGAACGGCCGCAGACCTTCCTCCTCGACCTGCTGCACCCGCTCGCGGACCTGGCCGTGCTCGGCGCGCTGCTGCCGGTGCTCACCATCGCCTGGCGGCACGTGGCCGTTCCCTACGTCGGGCTGATGGCGCTGACTTTCGCCGACTCGCTCGGGGTAGGGGCCAAGATCTCCGGCGACCACCAGGGGATCCTCGAGCAGCTGGCCATGATCGGCGCCGCGTGCCTGTTCGGCGTGGCCCCCTGGGCCGGGCGGGCCCTCGCGCGCCTCGACCTGGCCTCCTGGTTCGGCCAGCACCCGGCGCGGTCCCCGGACGGAGGCCTGGCGACCTTGCTCGGGGTACGCCGGTCGCCGGTAACCAACGCGGGGGCCGCCACCATCATCGCCTCCATCTCGGTCGTCATCGCCGCCTTCGTGGTGATCGTCAACGGACTGGCCAGCGCCCCCGCCTCGGGGCTGGCGCTGGTCATCGCCGGCGGCGCGGCCGTCCTGGTGGTAGCGGTCCGGATCTTGATGCTGGTCCACGAGAACGGCGTCGCCATCCGGATGTGGCGGGAGGCCAGCAACAGCCTGCGCGACCTCGCCGACCGTACCGGCGACGTGGTGCTGATCTGCGACCTGGACGGGACGGTCAGCTACGCCAGCCCGCTCGTCTCCCGGTTCAGCTACGCACCGGAGGTACTGGCCGGGAAGCCGCTGGTCGACTTCCTGCACCCGGAGGACATCAGCGCCGCGCAGGCGGCGATCGCCATCGTGACCGGCCTGCCCGAGGACGCGGCGCTGGTGCTCGGGACGGCGCCGGAGAACCTGCCGCCGGCGGGCGAGGTCCCGGCCGACTCCGGCCGGTTCTCCAGCCGGCTGCGGGCCGCCGACGGTACCTGGCGGCACGTGGAGTGCGCGGTGCTGCTCTACCGGCTGCCGGGAGAACCGCCGCGGATGCTGCTCAGCGTCCGGGACGTGTCCGACCAGGTGGCGCTTCGGCAGCAGGTGACCCACCTGACCTTCCACGACGGGCTGACCGGGCTGCCCAACCGGGCCTACGTCGAGGAGCGCGCCCGGGAGGCGCTCGAGCCGCCGGCCGACCGCACGGCGGCCGTGATCTTCCTCGACCTGGACGGCTTCACGGCGGTCAACGACCTGATCGGCCACGGCGCCGGCGACCTGGTGCTGGCCCAGGCGGCCCGGCGGCTGCGGGCCGTGGTGCCGCCCCAGGACACGGTGGCCCGCTGGGGCGGGGATGAATTCGCCGTGCTGCTGGAGAACGCGGCGGGCGCGTCGGAGATCACCGACCTGGCCGGACGGCTGGCGGGCGTCGTCGCGGGCGAGCCGTTCCGGGTGGCCGACCGGGACATCGCGCTGACCGCGAGCGTAGGCGTCGCGCTGGCCGACGGGAGCACGCCCGGGGTCGTGCTGCGCAACGCGGACGTGGCCATGGCCCGGGCCAAGGACACCGGGGGCGCCCGGGTCGAGGTATACGCCGCGCACATGCACGCGGACGTGGTCCGCCGTCTCGACATGTCCAGTGACCTGCAGCGGGCGATCGCGCGGGAAGAGCTTCAGCTGCAGTACCAGCCGATCGTGGAGCTGGCCACCTCCCGGGTCGCCGGAGTCGAGGCCCTGGTGCGCTGGTGGCGCGGCGACGAGGCCGTCTCGCCGCGCGCGTTCCTTGCCGTAGCGGAGGATTCCGGGCAGATCGTCGCGCTCGGCGAGTGGCTGCTGCGCAAGGCCTGCGCCCAGGGCGCGGCCTGGCGGGCCGCCTCCTGGGATATCGGCGTCTCGGTCAACATCGCCCTGCGGCAGCTCAACGCGCCTCATTTTCCCGCCCAGGTAGCCGCCGCGCTGGCCGAGAGCGGTCTGCCGCCGAGCTCGCTCACCATCGAGCTGAGCGAGCGGATGCTGGTCGAAGATTCCGGGCTGATCGCGGACCGGCTGACCGAGCTGCGCGACCTCGGCGTCAAGCTGGCCATCGACGACTTCGGCACCGGCTACGCCTCACTGGCCCACCTGCGCCAGCTGCCCGCGGACATCATCAAGGTCGACCCGTCCTTCGTCAGCGGACTCGGCCAGGACCCGGTGCTGACCATGCTGACCAAGACCATCATCCAGGTCGGCCGTGACCTCGGCATGCAGGTGATCGCGGAGGGTATCGAGCAGCCGCGCCAGCTCGCCGAGCTGCGCGAGATGGGCTGCGGCTACGGGCAGGGCTACCTGCTGGCCCGGCCGATGGGCCTCCCCGCGGTCGAGAGCCTCATCCGCACCGGAACCGTCGAGCCGGGCCAGTCCGCCGGCAACGGCCTGGCCGCCCCCGGTGTCAACGACAGCCCCAAGCCCGGAGTCCCCGCGGCTTAGCTTCCCGCTCGGGATTAGGCCTTCCCGCTCGCCGCTGCGCGCTGCCTCTTGTCCCGATTTTGTGGACACTTGGTCTCAGATTCTGAGACGGGGGGCGTGATAATTTGACGGGAGGCCGGGTTGTGGGCGAGGGTGTAGACGTGAAGCGGAACCACATCCTCGTACTTGGCTGGCGCGCAGAGAGCTGACCCAGTCCAGTTCCTGCGCGCACCCCTCGCCTGCCACCCGGCACGAGGGGTTTTTTAATGCCCCTTCGGGGGCGGGGGACTGTCCCCGTAAAACAACGGCCGCGCACATCGTGACAAGGAAGCCACCCGATGACCGAGCAGAGCAGCCCCGTCCCTTCTAAGGCGCACGCTCCCTCCCCGCTGGATATCCCGGCGAGGACAGCCGCCGCCAAGCCAGCGCCGTCCCGGCCGGCCGCCACCGCGCCGTCCGCCGGGGACGCCCCGGCCGGCGACCCCGTCCAGTTCGCGGGCACTACGCAGTCCGGCGGGCTGGCGCAGTCCGGGGGCGGCAGGCAGCCCGGTGGCAGCGGGCAGCCCGGTGCGAGCGCGCTGTCCGCCGGGGCGCCGTCCGCGGCCGTGCGGCCGCACCCCCTGGACCAGGCCCCGGTACGGGTGACCGGAGCCCAGGCCCTCGTCCTGGCCCTGGAGCGGATCGGCGTGGACGTGGTCTTCGGCTACCCGGGCGGTGCCGTCCTTCCCGCCTACGACCCGCTGCTCGACTCCAAGCAGATCCGGCACATCCTGGTCCGTCACGAGCAGGGCGCGGGCCACGCGGCCACCGGCTATGCGCAGGCCACCGGCCGCACCGGGGTCTGCCTGGCGACCAGCGGCCCGGGTGCGACCAACCTGGTCACCCCGCTGGCCGATGCCTACATGGACTCGGTGCCGGTGGTCGCGATCACCGGCCAGGTCGCCACCAGCCTGATCGGCACCGACGGGTTCCAGGAGGCGGACATCTCCGGGATCACCTACCCGATCACCAAGCACAACTTCCTGGTGACCAAGCCCGGGGACATCGCCCGCACCGTCGGCGAGGCCTTCCACCTGGCCAGCACCGGCCGCCCCGGCCCGGTGCTGGTGGACATCGCCAAGGACGCGCTCCAGGCGACCACCGACTTCAGCTGGCCGGTGCCGTTTGACCTGCCCGGCTACCACCCGGTCACCCGGCCCCACGCCCGCCAGGTGCGGGAGGCGGCGCGGATGATCACCGAGGCGAAGCGCCCGGTGCTCTACGTGGGCGGCGGCGTGATCAAGGCCAACGCCGCACCCGAGCTCAAGGTGCTGGCCGAGCTGACCGGCGCCCCGGTGGTCACCACGCTGATGGCGCGGGGCGCGTTCCCCGACAGCCACTCGCTGCACCTGGGCATGCCCGGCATGCACGGCACGGTGGCCGCGGTCGGCGCGCTGCAGAAGGCCGACCTGATCGTGGCGCTCGGAGCCCGGTTCGATGACCGGGTGACCGGCAGGCTCGACTCCTTCGCGCCCGGCGCGCTGATCGTGCACGCCGACATCGACCCGGCCGAGATCTCCAAGAACCGCCGCGCCGACGTGCCCATCGTGGGTGACTGCAAGGAGGTCATCAGCGAGCTGACCGCCGCGGTCACGACCGAGCGCGAGCACGGCCAGCCGGGCGACTACGCCGGCTGGTGGGTGCAGCTGAACCAGTGGCGCCGCCAGTACCCCCTCGGCTACGAGGAGTTCGAGGACGGCAGCCTGGCCCCGCAGTACGTGATCAAGCGGATCGGGCAGCTGGCGGGCCCGGAGGCCGTCTACCTGGCGGGCGTCGGCCAGCACCAGATGTGGGCGGCCCAGTTCATCGACTACGAGAACCCGCGGACCTGGATCAACTCCGGCGGCGCGGGCACCATGGGCTTCGCCGTCCCGGCCGCCATGGGGGCCAAGGTCGGCCTGCCGGACGGATGCGTGTGGGCGATCGACGGCGACGGCTGCTTCCAGATGACCAACCAGGAGCTGGCCACCTGCGCGATCGAGGGCATCCCGGTCAAGGTCGCGATCATCAACAACGGCAACCTGGGCATGGTCCGCCAGTGGCAGACCCTGTTCTACAACGAGCGCTACTCCAACACCAACCTGGGCGACCGGAAGACCGAGCTGCGCGGGACCCGCATCCCCGACTTCGTGAAGCTGGCCGAGGCCTACGGGTGCATCGGCCTGCGCTGCGAGCGCAAGGAAGACGTGGACACGGTCATCGAGCAGGCGATGGCGATCAACGACCAGCCGGTGGTGATCGACTTTATCGTGCACCAGGACGCGATGGTCTGGCCCATGGTCGCGGCCGGGGCCAGCAACGACGACATCAGGCACGCCCGCGACCTGGCACCCGAATGGGAGGCATCCGAATGAGCGAGCAGCACACCCTCTCGGTGCTGGTAGAGAACAAACCCGGCGTCCTGGTCCGCATCGCCGGGCTGTTCTCCCGGCGCGGTTTCAACATCGAGTCTCTCGCGGTCGGCCCGACCGAGCACGAGGAGATCTCCCGGATGACGATCGTGGTGAACTGCGATGAGCACCCGCTGGAGCAGGTCACCAAGCAGCTCAACAAGCTGATCAACGTCCTCAAGATCGTCGAGCTCGAGCCGGCCCAGGCGGTGCAGCGTGAGCTGATGCTCATCAAGGTCCGCGCCGACCCCGACGCCCGCTCCAAGGTGCTGGAGACAGTCGGCCTTTTCCGGGCGCACGTCGTCGACGTGGCGCTCGACGCGGTCACCGTCGAGGCGACCGGCAGTCATGACAAGCTAGAGGCACTGGTCCGGGTCCTTGAGCCGTTCGGCATCAAGGAACTGGTCAAGTCCGGCACAATCGCGGTCGGCCGCGGCGGCCGGTCCATCACGGACCGCACGCTGCGCCCGCTTGAGCGCTCCGCCTGACCGCGGGGATGCCCGGGGGGTGACGGTAACCGCCGCTTCCGTTCGGGCGCAAGATTCTGACCTTCTACCATCCAGAAAGGCCCATTCAAAGTGGCAGCAGAGATCTTCTACGACGACGACGCCGACCTCTCGCTCATCCAGCAGCGGCACGTCGCCGTCCTCGGATACGGCAGCCAGGGGCACGCACACGCGCTGTCGCTGCGCGACTCGGGCGTGGACGTCCGGGTGGGCCTGCAGCCGGGCTCGAAGAGCAAGGAAAAGGCGGAGAGTGACGGCCTGCGCGTCCTCACCCCGGCCGAAGCGTGCGAGGAAGCCGACCTCGTCATGGTGCTGATCCCGGACACCCTCCAGCGCCAGGTGTACACCGAGGCGATCGCGCCGTCGCTGGTCGAGGGGGACGCGCTGTTCTTCGCCCACGGCCTGAACATCCGCTACGGCCTCATCAAGCCCCCGGCCGACGTGGACGTCGTCATGGTCGCCCCCAAGAGCCCCGGTCACCTGGTCCGCCGCCAGTACACCGAGGGCCGCGGCGTGCCCGCCCTGGTCGCGGTGGAGCAGGACGCCACCGGCAACGCGCTCGCGCTCGGCCTTTCCTACGCCAAGGGCATCGGCGCCACCCGGGCCGGCGTGCTCAAGACCACGTTCACCGAGGAGACCGAAACCGACCTGTTCGGCGAGCAGGCGGTGCTCTGCGGCGGCGTCTCCGAGCTGATCAAGGCGGGCTTCGACACCCTCGTGGAGGCGGGCTACCAGCCGGAGGCGGCGTACTTCGAGTGCCTGCACGAGATGAAGCTGATCGTCGACCTCATGTACGAGGGCGGCATCTCCAAGATGTACTGGTCGGTGTCGGACACGGCCGAGTTCGGCGGCTACACCCGGGGCCCGCGGCTGATCAACGACCAGACCCGCGCCGAGATGAAGAAGATCCTGACCGAGATCCAGGACGGCACGTTCACCCGTGAGCTGGTGGAGGAGTTCGACGCCGGGCAGCCGAACTTCGCCAAGCGCCGCCAGGCCGAGCAGGCCGAGCAGATCGAGCAGGTCGGCGCGAAGCTCCGCCCGCTGATGAGCTGGCTCTCGGACACGGAGGACTAGGCTTTTTATGGGACAGACAGTCAAGCTCGCCGTCATCGGCGGCGACGGCATCGGCCCCGAGGTCACCGGCGAGGCGCTGAAGGTGCTGGGGGCGGCTACGCCCGGCGTCACCTGGCAGACGACCGACTACGACCTGGGGGCCCGCCGCTACCACCAGACCGGGGAGACGCTGCCCGAGACGGCGCTGGAGGAGATCCGGGCGCACGACGTGATCCTGCTCGGCGCGATCGGCGACCCGTCGGTGCCGAGCGGCGTCCTCGAGCGCGGGCTGCTGCTGCGGCTCCGCTTCGAGCTGGACCACTACGTGAACCTGCGCCCGGTCCGGCTCTACCCGGGGGTCGCCTCGCCGCTGGCGAAGGGAACGCCGGAGACCATCGACATGGTGGTGGTGCGCGAGGGCACCGAGGGCCCGTACACCGGGGCGGGCGGCGTCATGCGCCGCGGCACCCCGCAGGAGCTGGCCACCCAGGAGTCCTACAACACCGCCTTCGGGGTGGAGCGGGTCGCCCGTTACGCGTTCGCGCTCGCCCAGGGGCGGCCCCGGCGCCTGCTCACGCTGGTGCACAAGACCAACGTGCTCACGTTCGCGGGCGACCTCTGGCTGCGGACCGTGAACACCGTGGCCCGGGACTTCCCCCAGGTCACGGTGGAGTACCAGCACGTGGACGCGGCGTCGATGTTCTTCGTGGCGCAGCCGGAGCGGTTCGACGTGATCGTCACCGACAACCTGTTCGGTGACATCCTCACCGACCTGGGCGCGGCGATCGCGGGCGGCATCGGCCTGGCCGCGAGCGGGAACATCAACCCGGAGAAGGTCTCCCCGTCCATGTTCGAGCCGGTGCACGGCAGCGCGCCGGACATCGCCGGCCAGTCCAAGGCCGATCCGACCGCGGCCATCCTGTCCGCCTCGATGCTGCTCAGCCATCTCGGCCTGGCCGCCGCGGCGGCGAAGATCGAGCAGGCGGTGGCGGACGACGTGAGCGAGCGGCAGGGACGGCTGGCCCGGTCCACCCCCGAAATCGGCGACGACATCGCCAAGCGAGTAGCCGGATAGCGGGCTGACCCCCGCCGCCCCCGCCTGCTCTCGCGGGAGCGGGCCAGCGATGCCGCCATCCGGCGCCGCTGGCCCGCTCCCGCGGCCAGGCACTGACACCGCTCGGAGCTCACCTGACGTAGCCGCCGGCATATCCTGGTACCGCCCAGAAAGGACCTGATCCGATGACCGAGACCCCTGCCCACGCGATCGATTTTGAGATTCACCCCTCCCCGGCCCGGGTCCCGGACGCGGAGCGCGCGCGGATACTGGAGGCGCCGGGATTCGGTCAGGTCTTCACCGATCACATGATCACGCTGCGCTGGACCGACGAGCGCGGCTGGCACGACGGCAAGCTGGAGCCGTACGGCCCGTTCTCGCTCGACCCGGCCACGTCGGTGTTCCACTACGGCCAGGAGCTCTTCGAGGGGCTGAAGGCGTACCGCCAGGCGTCCGGGTCGGTGGTGATGTTCCGCCCCCAGGCCAACGCGGCCCGCTTCAGCACCGGCTGCCGCCGCATGGCCATGCCCGAGCTGCCCGAGGAGACGTTCCTGCGGGCGCTCGAGCTCCTCGTCGCCCAGGACCGGGACTGGATCCCCGAAGGCGAGGGCAACAGCCTCTACCTCCGCCCGTTCATGATCGCGACGCAGCGCGGCCTGGGCGTGAACCACCCGTCGGCCGAGTACCTGTTCTGCGTGATCGCCTCCCCGGCGGCGGCGTACTTCGGCGCCAGCAAGACGGTCAAGGTCTGGCTGTCGGAGGACTACACCCGCGCCGCTCCCGGCGGGACCGGCGCGGTCAAGTGCGGCGGCAACTACGCCGCGGCCTTCGCCGCCCAGCAGCAGGCGGTGGACAAGGGCTGCGACCAGGTCGTCTGGCTCGACGCGGCCATGCACGAGTACGTGGAAGAGATGGGCGGCATGAACCTGTACTTCGTGTACGGCGCGGGCCCGTCCGCCCGGGTGGTGACGCCCGGGCTCACCGGGTCGCTGCTGCCGGGCATCACCCGGGACTCGCTGCTGCGGCTCGCGCCCACGCTGGGGGTCCCGGCCGCGGAAGGCAAGGTCTCGGTGGTCTCCTGGCGCGAGGACTGCGCCGCCGGCGCGCTGACCGAGGTGTTCGCCTGCGGCACGGCCGCCGTCATCACCCCGGTCGGCGCGGTGGACGGCGAGTCCGGCGGCTGGACCATCGGCGACGGCGCCCCGGGCCCGGTCACCCAGCAGCTGAAGACCGAGCTCATCGGTATCCAGTACGGCCACAAGCCGGACCCCTTCGGCTGGATCCACAAGGTCGCCTGACCGCCGCTCGGCAACGCCCGACCCCGGTTCGCCGCGACCATTACTCCCCGTTACTGTTTGGCTGGCCGCTGCCAGACCCGGCGGAACCGTTCCGGCACCCATCCGGAACCGTTTGCGCAGTTCGCAGTGCGTAAAGGCGTCGACGGGCCTAGTAGCTAGCGGACGCCATAACCAAGAATCTAGAAAATTTTGTCACACGGAGCAACCATCGAGGTGTTCTCCAGCGTCTCTAGTTATGACTGGGTTCGCTCGGGGGGTTGCGGCCCAGTCGTGAGAGCCGGGCCTCTTCTCGGGGGAGGCCCGGACTTAGAAGGCCGGCTCCGACCCTGCCGGCCGGCCCCCGCGGGCGCTTTCCAGCCACCGCCAGAGCCCGCGGGGGCCATCTCCCTTTCTAGACCGCAACCGCCTCAGACGGCCGTGACCTCGGCCCGAGCGGTCCCTGGTCACCCCGGGGAATCTCGGTTGGCGGTCGCGTGTTGTTCGTAGTAACCTCGAAGTGGCGGTCACGCCTCGCGGGGCCGTCTACAACTCAACAGGGGGATGACTGGTTTCGACTTCGGTGGTTGATCTAAGAGAAGCGAGCCGAGGGTGGCGGACGTGACCTCGTAAAAATGCGACCGTAAAACACAAGTGCCAATTCTGATAGCACTGTCAAGGTCCCTGCGCGGACCGCTCTCGCTCTTGCTGCCTAAGCAAGTTTGAGGGTTTGACTGTCAGCCCGGGAGTGCCT
>DASWUW010000580.1:0-2079 GCA_036406335.1 Trebonia sp. | reverse complement strand
CGGGGCCGCGGGCACGGCCCCGGCCCCCGCTGCGCCGAAGGTCCCGGGGGCACCCGGGACGCAGGCCAGGCCGCCGGCCGCCTGACCGGGTACGGGGTGGTCCAGCCGAAGAGCTTCGCAAAATGAGCCGACTCTGACAAGCGAATCCGTTGATTTTTAGACGGATATCTACGAAATTAGTTGACACCGGCCGCTGGGCGCGGGAAGCATAAGTGAGGCAGGCAGGCAGCAACTCCCCGGAAGGACGTGACGGATGGCCCACGGTCCGCGCGGTGTCCTGGCCGCGACGCCAGTGCTCGACGACATCTCCAAACGGATCATCGAGCAGCTGCAGGCCGACGGCCGCCAGTCCTACGCGGCGATCGGCAAGGCGGTCGGGCTGTCCGAGGCGGCCGTCCGGCAGCGCGTGCAGCGGCTGCACGAGGCCGGCATCATGCAGATCGTCGCGGTCACCGACCCGCTCAAGCTCGGCTTCCGGCGGCAGGCCATGATCGGGCTGCGCTGCGACGGCGACCCGCAGAAGATCGCCGACCACCTGGCCGGCATGGACGAGATCGACTACGTGGTGCTGACCGCGGGCTCGTTCGACCTGCTGCTCGAGGTGGTCTGCGAGGACGACGACCACCTGCTGGAGATCCTCGGCCGGGTCCGCGCGATCCCGTCCGTCACCTCCACCGAGACCTTTGTCTACCTCAAGCTCCGTAAGCAGACCTACACCTGGGGGACCCGGTGACCCTTTCCTCTGACGAACTTCAGGCCGCGGCCAAGAAGCACCTGTGGATGCACTTCACCCGGATGTCGTCTTACAACGACAGCGAGATCCCGGTGATCGTGCGCGGCTCCGGCCCGTACGTGTACGACGACCGGGGTAAGCGCTACCTCGACGGGCTCGCCGGGCTCTTCGTGTCGATGGTCGGCCACGGCCGCACCGAGCTGGCCGAGGCCGCGTCCAAGCAGGCCTCCGAGCTGGCCTACTTCCCGCTGTGGTCCTACGCCCACCCGGCCGCGGTGCAGCTCGCGGCCCGGCTGGCCGAGCTTGCCCCCGGCGACCTGAACCGGGTGTTCTTCACCACCTCGGGGTCAGAGGCCGTCGAGTCGGCCTGGAAGCTGGCCAAGGCCTACTTCAAGCGGACCGGCGAGCCCACCCGGTACAAGGTGCTCAGCCGGGAGTACGCCTACCACGGCACCTCCATGGGCGCGCTCGCGGTCACCGGCCTGTCCGCGATCAAGCACGACTTCGAGCCGCTGCCGCCGGGCGGCGTCCGGGTGCCGAATACCAACTTCTACCGGGCCCCGGAGTTCGTCGCCGCCGACGAGACCGAGTTCGGGATCTGGGCCGCGGACGAGATCGAGCGGGCGATCCTGCGCGAGGACCCGGAGTCGGTCGCGGCGGTGTTCCTCGAGCCGGTGCAGAACTCCGGCGGCTGCTTCACCCCGCCCCCGGGCTACTTCCAGCGGGTACGGGAGATCTGCGACCGGTACGGCGTGCTGCTGGTGTCGGACGAGGTGATCTGCGCGTTCGGGCGGCTGGGCTACTACTTCGGCGCCGAGCGGTACGGCTACCGGCCCGACATCATCACCTTCGCCAAGGGCGTCACCTCGGGTTACTCCCCCCTGGGGGGCATGCTCGTCAGCGACCAGCTGATGGAGCCGTTCCTCACCGGGAACGCGACGTTCCTGCACGGCATCACGTTCGCCGGGCACCCCGTGTCGTCCGCGGTCGCGCTGGCCAACCTGGACGTGTTCGAGCGGGACAACCTGCTCGGCAACGTGCGGGCAAACGAACCGGGCTTCCGCGCCGCACTGGACAAGCTGACCGACCTGCCCATTGTCGGCAATGTGCGCGGCGCCGGCTACTTCTACGGCATCGAGCTGGTCAAGGACAAGAACACCAAGGAGACGTTCAACGACGACGAGTCGGAGCGGCTGCTGCGCGGGTTCCTGTCCCACGCGCTGTTCGAGGCCGGCCTGGTCTGCCGGACCGACGACCGGGGCGACCCGGTCATCCAGCTCGCCCCGCCGCTGATCTGCACCCAGGAGCACTTCGACGAGATCGAGCAGATCCTCCGCTCGGTGCTC
>DASWUW010000579.1:0-3312 GCA_036406335.1 Trebonia sp. | reverse complement strand
CCCGATCGAGATGGTCCCGCCGGTGATCTCCTCCAGGCCTGCGATCGACCGCAGCGCGGTCGACTTCCCGCATCCCGAGGGCCCGACGAGCACCATGAACTCGCCGTCGCTGACCTCGAGGTTCAGGTCGTCGAGCGCCTTCACGCCGCCTTGGTAAATTTTCTCGACCTGATCGAGAACAATCTGAGCCAATGGAACTCCCTTATCTGCCGATTCTGGTGTCCGCGCGGCTGGCACCGCCGGACGGGACGGTTGCTATGAATTCGGGTGCGGCCCACCCTTGCCGCGCGAACGCGTCGGCGATCGCGCGGCGCACCGCGGGTCCTGCGTCAGCGGGGACAAGGGCGAGCACCGAGCCGCCGAAGCCGCCGCCGATCATCCGGGCGCCCAGCGCTCCCGCGGCTACCGCCGCGTCAACGGTGACGTCAGCCTGCGGCCAGGAGACCTCGAAGTCGTAGCGCAGCGACCGGTGGGCCGCGGCGAGCAAGGCGCCGATCTCCTGGTAGGCGCCCGGGTCAGCGGGCGCGGAGCGCAGCAGGTCCACGGCCGCCAGAACCCGGGCACTGTCGGTAACGACGTGCCGGGCCCGGCGCCGCAAGACGGGGTCGGCGAGCCGGCCGACATCGTCCGCGTCCGTCAGGCATCCCAGGAACGGCACCCCCATCAGGCGGGCGGCCTCCTCGCATTCCGCCCGCCGCCGGGCGTAATCCCCGCCGGCGTGCGCGTGCCCGGCCCGCGTATCTATCACGAGCAGCCCGGCCCCGGCCACGGCCGGGTCAAACGGCACCTGGGACGTCTCCCGTGTGCCGCAGTCCAGAAGCAGGACGTGTCCGGTCTCGCACAACAGTGAGGCAGACTGGTCCATGATCCCGGACGGCACGCCGATGAACTCGTTCTCGGCCCGGCGGGTAAGCTCGACCAGCTCCGGGCGCGGGACGGACAACCCGGCCAGTCCGGTCAGCGCGAGCGCCGTTGCGCACTCCAGGCCGGCCGATGAGGAGAGGCCCGCACCCGCCGGCAGGTCAGAGTTGACTCCGATGGTGGCGCCGGGAACCCGGTGGCCGGCCTCGCGCAGCGCCCAGGCGACGCCCGCCGGGTAGGCGGCCCAGCCGGTGACAGCACCAGGAGCCAGCGAATCGAGGGCGACAGCCGCTGTTTGGCCCGGCTCCTGGCGCGATCGCAGCACCAGCAGGCCGTCATCGCGGCGGACCGCGGTCACGGTGACGCCCTGGGCGATGGCGAACGGGAGCACCAGGCCCTGGTTGTAGTCGGTGTGCTCGCCCATTAGGTTGGCCCGGCCGGGGGCGCGCCATACGCCGGCCCGTTCCTGAATCGTGGTCATCTCGTTCATCTCACTCCCGCGCTTGGCTGATATGCACCTGAGCGGCCTGCCAGGGTCGCAGACGCTGAGCGCGCGCAGGTGCGCGTCGGCCAGGTCGGTCACGTGGACCTCGTTCTAGTGGTAAGACCAGGACCATTTCTGGTTGGAGCCGCCGTTACAGGTCCAGATATCCAGCGGGGTACCGGCCGCGGTCTTCGCGCCCGCCACGTCGAGGCACAGTCCGGACTGCTGGCCGACGATGGTCCCGTTGCTTTCCACGGTCCATTTCTGGTTCGTGCCGCCGCCGCACGGCCACAGTTCGACCTTGGTGCCGGGGGCCGTCCCGTTGTTGTAGACGTCGAGGCACTCGGTGGCACCCATGGTGCGCAGTTCGCCGGCGGAGGTCGGCGACCATTCCTGGTTGATGCCGCCGTTGCACCCCCAGATTTCCTCGGTGGTGCCGGGGAAGTAGACATAGGGCCCGGGCGTGCCGTTGCCCGCGGTATCCAGGCAGTCGCCGGACTGGGCACTGACTAGTTCACCGGTGCCGCCGGTGCCGGATGCCGGGACGGCGGACACGAGGGTCACGCCGCCGGGCTGGACGGTCGTGGTGAAGGTGCCGGCCGAGGTGCCGTCGGAGGCACCGCTCCACAGGTCGGTAATGTTCGCCGACCCGGTGAGTCCGAGCTGGGCCAGCGGGACACTGAAGCTATGGCCGGCCGAGGTATCGGTGTTAAAGATGCCGATGTCCCAGGTGCCGTTCTGCTGCCGCTTGTCGAAGACCTGCTCGTTACCGCTGTTGATTACCCGGTCGGCGGGGATGCCGTCCTGGTCGGCTGCCGTAACCGCGGTGTTCTTGAGCAGGGCCAGGTCGCCGGAGTCGAGACTGGTCAGGTTGACGCCGAGCAGCAGTGGCGCGCTGGCCAGGGACCACAGTGCTAGCTGGGCTTGCCGTTCCGGGACGGTGAGCCCGTCGTTACTGCCGTTCCCGACCTCGATAGAGTCATAGTCGTTCCAGCCGCCGGGGCCGCCATAGGGCTGCCAGCTGGCCGCGGCGTTGAACCGGCTGGAGACGTTGCTCCAGTCGGTGAGCGGGTAGCTGCTGCCGCCTGATCCGCAGTAGCACTCGATGTCGCCGCCGGTGCGCCAGCCGTTGGCGAGCGACGACCAGGTGGCGCCGTCGGCGATGTTCAGGCTGTTGGACAGCTCGAGCGCGATGGGGCGGCCCGACTGGTTCAGCGCTGTCGACCAAGCCTGGACGTCCGGGATATCGAACGAGCCGGCCCCGTCCAGCTTGACGTAGTCCACGCCCCAGGAGGCGAACTCGTCCGCCCAGGAGTTGACGAACGCCTGCGCGCCGGGCTTGCTGTAGTCGATCCCTTGCATGCCGCCGCAGTTGTAATTGTTCTCGCTGTCGCCGTCGGCGATCTCGTTCGCGGTGTAGGAAGTGCCCGCGATCGGCGTTTTGCCGGCGACGGCCTGATCAGAGAGGCCGGGGGTCACGTAAAGGCCGAATTTCAGGCCCAGGCCGTGCACGTAGTTCGCGACGACCTGCATGCCGTTGACCGAGCCGCTGGGCGGGAACGTGGAGGCGTTGGTCACCCAGCGGCCGTTGGAATCCACGTCCGGTCCCTGGCTGCCGGGGCAGTTGTACCAGAAGTCATCCAGATTGACATAGTCGTAGCCATCGGCTTTCAGGCCGCTGGACGCCATCGCGCTGGCCTGGGCCTCGACGTTCGCCGCGGTGGGGCTGTGACGCAGGAAGCTCCAGCTGCTCCAGCCCATCAGCGGAGCACTGACGGCTAGCCCGTTGTTCTCCGCCAGTGCCCGCGGTGACGCCGTCACCGCGGTCAGCACCGTTACCGCGGTAATAGTAAACGCCGTCACCAGCGCTGCCCACCGTGAGCGTGATCGCATCGTTCCTCCGGTCAGGAACGAAGCTCGGCGGGCTTCCTCGCGCCGCCCGATGCCGTGCCTGATCGTCACACGAT
>DASWUW010000578.1:0-9539 GCA_036406335.1 Trebonia sp. | reverse complement strand
GAGTCGCGGGGCTGGGGGCTGACCAGCGAGACCTGGTTAACGAACTCGTAGAGGCCGACGTAGGTCCCCCGCAGCACGGCGTTCGGCGAGATGGCCGCGATCCGGGTGTGCAGCTGCCAGTTAAGCGAGACAAACTGGGCTATGTTGTCGAGATTCTTCTTCATCGCGTTGATCAGCGCTTTGAGCTCGCGTCCGTCGTTGGCCGTTCGGTGCTGGGCCGCATGGACGGCGACGAGCGCCTCAAGCTGCTCGCGGACCTCGATCGCCCCGGCGACCGCCAGCGGCTCGGCGTGCACCGTGAGCAGCGTGCGGCCGAGCCGTACCACCGGATCGGTCTGCGCGACGAACAGCCCGCCGCCCGGGCCGGGCCGGAGCACGATCCGCTGCCGTTCCTGCAGCAGCCGGATCGCCTCGTTGATGGTGGCCCGCGCAACCCCGGTCTGGTCACGCAGATCGGCCCGGGTGCCTATGTGGTCACCCGGGCGCAGTCCGCGCTGATCGATCGCCTCTTCGACGTAGACGACGACATCCTCTGCGCGGCTTCGGTGGGCAGGTATCGCCATGGACAAAGCCTAATGGATAACCCCGATGCACAATCAGCACTTGGGCCGCGGGCCGGGTCCCGGACGTGACGGACCGCGGGGACACCTTGACGAAACCGGGCCCAGCTCGCATGATGTTCAAGCATAATGGTTAGGCTTATTTAGATGTTGCGACGGGGACGAACAGCAGGAAGGCGCGACGATGAAACTAGTCGGATACCGCACAGCGGGGGGCTGCGGGATCGGCCGGCTCGACGGCGAATCCAAGCTGGTGCCGCTGGGCAGCGTAGAGCAGTTCTGGGCCGATCCCGCCCAAGCGATCCTGCGGGCACCCGAGACCGTCCTTGATGTCGGCGAGCTGAACCTGGTGCCACCCGTGCCGCCTGCCGCGCGCGTCCTGTGCGTCGGGCTGAACTATCCCGAGCACGTGGCTGAGGGGACGTTCCAGCGGCCGAGCCACCCGGCCGTCTTCGGCCGCTGGACCAGGTCGCTCACCGTCTCGGGTACGCCCGCTCCCGTCCCGGCCTGCGAGCAGGGCCTGGACTGGGAAGGGGAGCTCGTCGCGGTCATCGGCCGGACGTTGAAAGGCGTCTCGGCCGCGGAGGCTCTCGCGGCCGTATTCGGCTACGCCGCGTTCAACGATCTCACGGCCCGCCGCACCCAGCACCGGACGACTCAGTGGACGGTCGGCAAGAACGCCGACCAGAGCGGCCCGATGAGCGAGATCGTCACCGCGGAGGAAGTAGGCGACCCGGGGGACGGACTGCGTGTTGTCACCCGCGTCAACGGCGAGATCATGCAGGACGGCAACACCGCGGAGATGATCTTCAGTGTCGGTCAGATCCTGGCCTACCTGAGCGAGACGATGACCTTGTACCCGGGCGACCTCGTCGTCACCGGCACCCCCAACGGCGTCGGGTACGCCCGCCGGCCACCGCGCTTTCTCCACCCGGGCGACGAGGTCACGGTCGAGATCGAACGCGTCGGACTCGTCCGTACCCCGATCGTCGCGGCACCAGAGGGGTCGTCATGACGGCACGGCTGCACCGGATCAGCGACGCCGCGGCGTTCCAGCCCGAAGGGCACACCGGTGTCTCCCCGGTCCGGCTGACCGGGGCGGCTCCCGACGAGCCCATCGGCGTCGTCCTGTCCAGCTACGAACCAGGGGCGCAGGCCGAACGGTCCCCGGTGGCCCTCGACACCGTCTACCTGGTTCTCACCGGGTGCCTGACGGTCAGCCTGGACGATCAGCAGCTCGAACTCACCCCTCTCGACTCGCTGTTCCTGCCGGCCGGCTGCGTCCGCGCCGTCGCTAACCTCACGGCCGAGCCGGCGAGCATGCTCGTCATCCGGCCCAGTCAGTGACCACTCCGTTCGCCCCGCTGGCCGGCGTCCTGGTCATCGACCTGAGCCGGGCACTCGCCGGGCCGCACGCGGCCATGCTGCTCGGCGATCTCGGCGCCCGCGTCATCAAGGTCGAGGCGCCGGGTACCGGCGATGACACGCGGGCATGGGGACCGCCCTTCATGCAGCCCGCCACCGGGACGAGCGAGTCGACTTACTTCCTGAGCTGCAACCGCAACAAGGACTCGATCAGCCTCGACCTGAAGGCCGAGCCGGACCAGGCTACCTTGGCTGAGCTCATCCGCCGGGCCGACGTCCTGGTCGAGAACTTCCGGCCGGGCGTCCTGGACCGGCTCGGCTTCACCGCCGGACGTCTGGCCGAACTCAACCCCCGGCTCGTGACGCTGTCCATCAGCGGGTTCGGTCACGACGGCCCCGAAGGCCAGCGAGCCGGTTACGACCAGATCGCCCAGGGCGAGGCCGGCCTGATGTCGCTCACCGGGTCCGACCCCGGCCATCCGCAGCGAGTCGGCGTTCCCATCGGCGATCTGACCGCGGGAATCTACGGTGCCTACGGCGTGCTGGCCGCGCTGCGCGAACGCGACCGGACCGGCCGGGGACAGCTGGTGCGAACTTCGCTGCTCGCGGCGCTCGTCGGCCTCCACGCTTTCCAGGGGACCGCCTGGACCGTAGCCGGCGAAGTCGGCCGCGCCCAGGGCAACCGGCACCCCTCCATCGCCCCCTACGGAGCGTTCCGCTGCGCCGACGGCATCGTGCAGATCGCCTGCGGTAACGAGACGATGTGGCGGCGGCTGTGCGCCCAGTTCGGCCTCGACCCCGACGACCCCGATTACGCCACCAATACCAGCCGCCTGGAACACGTCGACGCACTTACCGGGCAACTGGAGCGCTGCTTCGCCGACCTTGACCGCGACACCGTGCTCGCGCAGCTCAGCGAGGCCGGCGTCCCGGCCGGCCGCATCCGCGGTATCGACGAGGTCTACGAGTGGGAGCAGACCCGCTCGCAGCGACTGACCCTCGACGTCGAGCACGCGTCCCTCGGCCCGCTCACGCTCCCCGGTACGGCCCTGCGCACCTTCGAGATGTCCCCGGCCGGCGAGCTGAGCGAGAACACCCGGTCCGAACACGGCGCGCCTCCCCTGCTCGACGCCGACGGTCCGGCGATCCGGAACTGGCTGCGATGAACACCTTTCAGGCCGCGGCAGAAAGCGGGATCCGGGCGGCGATCGTCGACGCTCCCGGCGCCGAACCGCGGCTGGGCTCGGTGACGCTGCCGCCGCGGACGCCCGGCACCACCCGGCTGGCCGTGGTCGCGGCGCCGTTGAACCCGCTGGACCTGGCTATCGCCTCCGGAACATTCCACTCGGCCCGTCATGAGGCACCCTACGTCCCGGGCAGCGAGTGCGCGGGCGTCGTGCTCGACTCCGACCGCTATCCGCCCGGCTCCCTGGTCTACGCCGAATGCCGCGCATCGCCGGCCACCCCCGGTGCCTTCGCCACGCAGGCGCTCATCGCCGACGAGGACTTGCTGCTGCTGCCCGACGGCGTCGACCCAGTACTGGCCGCGGCGGTCGGGAACTCCGGCACGGCGGCCTTCCTGCCGCTGATCGCGGAAGCCGGCCTGCGTCCCGGAGAGACGGTGCTGGTGCTGGGAGCCACCGGCGCCGTCGGGCAGCTCGCGGTCCAGGTGGCGCACCAGAGCGGAGCGGGCCGGGTGATCGGCGTCGCCCGCGACCACGCGGCGCTGGAGCACTTGCCCGCCCTCGGCGCGGACGCCGTGGTCGGGTTGCGGGCCGGCGAGGGCAACGAGGAGCTGGCGGCCCGGCTGCTGGCGGCGGCCGGGCCGGTGGACGTCGTGCTCGACGGCCTGTACGGGGTGCCGCTGGAAGCGGCGCTGCGGGTATGCGCCCCCCGGGCCCGGGTGGTCAACATCGGCAACCCGGCCGGCGCCGTCGCGCAGGTACCGGCCGGCTTGCTGCGGGGCAAGCAGCTCACCCTGTCTGGCTTCGCCGGCCTGCACACGCCGCTACGCGACAAGCAGACGGCGTTGACGTGGCTGTGGACCGCCCTCGCGCGCGGCGAGCTGCGGGTCGAGGTCCGCACCTTCCCGCTGGAGGGATTCCCGGCGGCATGGCGGGCGCAGGCGGTCTCGCCGCACGCCAAGTGCGTCATTCTGCCCGAACAGGGGAAACCGACCGCATGACGACGCAACCAGAGTCGCCCGCCGCCCCGCCTCCCTGGCCGGTGGCCGACTGCGTGGTGGTCGGCGGCGGCCCCGTCGGTCTGCTCACCGCCGTTTTCCTCGGTCAGGCGGGCTTGCGGGTGTCTGTAGTGGAGCGCTGGCCGCAGCGGTACCCGTTGCCCCGGGCCTGCACTATCGACCATGAGGCGCTCCGCATCCTGCAGGCCGCCGGGCTTATGGCCGGCCACGCCAGCCTGTTCGAACCGTCCCAGGGGGAACGGGGCGGTTACGAGTTCCGCAACGGCGCGGGCGAACTCCTGCAAACCATCGACTGGAACCGGACCGCCGAGTCGGGCTGGGCCAACACTAACGGCTTCTACCAGCCCGACCTTGAGGAGGCACTCGAAGCCCGGGCGGTGGCAACGCCGGGCGTGACGGTTCACCGCGGATGGACCTTCCGGGCCCTCACCCAGGACCGCGAGGGGGCGCGCGTCCGGGTGACTGTGGCTCCTACCGGACTGCCGGCCGAGGTCATGCAGATCCGGGCGCGCTGGGTCATCGGCGCCGACGGCGCCAGCAGCCCCGTCCGGACCCAGCTGGGTATCGATGTCGGAGATTCCGGGTTCCAGGCCGACTGGCTGGTGGTGGACTACCAGCCGCTGACGGAGGAGAAGTGGACCGCCTTCGTCACCCAGTACTGCGACCCGGCCCAGCCGACCACCGCGGTCAACAGCGGCCCGGGACGACGGCGGTTCGAGTTCATGCGTCGCGCGGACATGACGGTCGAGGAACTGAACCAGGACAGCACGGCCTGGCGGCTCATGGCGCCCTGGGGCGTGACACCGCAGACCGCCCGGCTGGAACGGCACGCCGTCTACACGTTCCGGGGGCAGTGGGCGCAGGCCTGGCGCCAGGGAAACGTCTTCCTCGCGGGTGACGCGGCCCACCTCATGCCTCCCTTCCTCGGGCAGGGGCTTTGCGCGGGTCTGCGCGACGCCCGGGCGCTGAGCTGGCGACTGGGCCTGGTGCACCGCGGGCTGGCGACGCCGGCCGTACTGGATACCTACGGACCGGAGCGAACCGGACACGTCCGGGAGATTATCGACGAGGCAGTGGCCGCGGGCCGGGTCATCTGCGAACTCGACGCCGGCCGGGCGGCTGCCCGGGACGCCGAGATGAAGAAGCTTGCCCGCGATCCCGCTGCCGTCACCCGGGAGCCTCCGCACCCCCGTCTGGGCGAGCCGTCGCTGACGTGCCCGAGCGGTGGCGCCGAGGGACGGCTGGCGCCGCAAGGGCAAATCCAGGCCGCAGGCCAGACGGGCCTGTTCGACGACGTCGCGGGGGCCGGGTGGCAGCTGATCAGCCGCACCGGGGACCCCGCCGGGCTCCTGGACGATGATGACGTGTCCTGGTTCCGGCAGATCGGCGGCGTCATCGCCGACGTGTCCGGTGACGGTACCGTCACCGATCTTGACGGCGCCTACGAGCGCTGGTTCGCCAAAAACGGGTGCGAGGCGTTTCTCGCCCGGCCGGACTTCTACGTGTTCGCGGCGGGTAAGCACACCGATATCCCGTGTTTCGTCGCACGCCTGCGTCAGGCGCTCCAGTCAGCCTCAGCAGAAGGAGAGTGATCGACGATGACCACGACCCAGCATCCGCACCCAGGCGGTGAGTTGCCGGAGGCGCACCGGCCACGGCCCGGAGGTTCGTTCGACGCAACGGTACTCACGTTCGCGGCGATGGGGTTCTTCGACAGCCTGACCGCCGATCAGCGCGCGCGGGTACTGCTTCCCCAGGCCGATCCCGGCCGCACGCACTGGAACTTCCTGCCCGAGTCCGGGCGGCCCGGCTTGCCGCTGGCCGAGCTCGACCGCCATCAAGAGGTGCTGGCGCACCGGCTGATCGCGGAGTCGATGTCGGTCCCGGCCTACGCCCGGGTGGTCCAGGTGATGGCCAATGAGCACGTGCTCCGCGAGCTCAACCTGCCCGTGTTCGGGCACGTCGCCGCCACCTTCCGCGATGCCCGGGGTTACTTCCTCACGTTCTTCGGCCAGCCGCAGCCGGACACCACCTGGGGCTGGCGGTTGGTCGGCCACCACCTGTCGGTCAACGTCACCGTCGTCGACGGCGACCTGGTCAGCGCCACCCCGTTCCTGCTTGGCGCCGAACCGGCCCACTTCGGCCCCTTCCGGATCCTCGGCGAGGAGGAGGATGCCGCCTTCGTCCTGCTGGACAGCCTCACCGGTCCTCAGCAGCAGCAGGCGGTCATCCACTCCCGGCCGCCGGCGGACTTCGTTACCCGCACCGTCGCCGCCATCGGCGAGGTCGAGTACCCCGCCTATCACGGTGTCGGCCGACGCGACGCGATGATCACCGACGAGGACCGCGCGGCCCTGGCCTACTTCCGGGCCCACCCCCGCGGCATCCGGGCTGGCGACCTCTCGGCCACCCAGCGCGGGTACTTCGACGAGCTGCTAGCCCGGTTCATCGAGCGCGCCCGCCCGGGCCTGATCGGCTTCGAGAGGGACCGCATCGCGGCCGTCGGCGGCGTCGGGGAGCTGCGCTTCGCCTGGGCGGGCGGCACGTCCATCGACCAGCCGCACTACTTCCGGATCCAGGGGCCGGTCACCCTCGTCGAGTTCGACAATGCCGAGGACAACGCCAACCACGTGCACAGCGTCTGGCGCGACCCGTCCAACGACTTCGGCGCCGACCTGCTCATCCAGCACCACCTCAACCACGACCACACCGTCCGGCCGGCGGATGAAGCCGTCTGACCGGCAAGGCCGCCGCCGGCTGGAGCGAGCCGGTCGTACCGAGGAGACAGCACTTGCTACTCGTGACGGCAGCACACGGTAACCAGGGCAAGATACTGATCCCGCGGCTCGTGGCGGCGGGAGTCGTTCTTCGCGCCTGCGTTCGCTCCGATGAATCGGCCCGAACCCTCCGTGCGGCCGGCGTGACCGACATCGTCGTCGGAGACCGGTCCAGCCCGGACGTGCTGGCCCAGGCAATGCACGGCGTGGAGAAGGTCTATTACCTAGGCCCGGCCCTCCATCCCCGGGAACGGGTGATGGGCATGGCCGTCGTTGACGCCGCCCGCGCAGCCGGCGTGCGGCATTTCGTCTTCAGTTCGGTGCTTCACGCGATCATCACTGATCTCGTCCAGCACGAGATCAAGCGCGACATCGAGGAACATCTAATCTCGTCAGTTCGACGCCTTCAAAAACCAGGGGATCGCCAGAGTCGTTTAACGGGAGGCCGCTCCCGCCCCACAACGACAGAAGCCGTATAGCTGAGAAGCGATACGGCCAGGTCATCTTCTGTGCGTCGCCAGAGGCTCGAAGCCTGAGCCTCGGCAGGCCGAGAGGATGTCACCGGTATGCCTTACGGCATACGCGGCCGGTGAAGGTGTGGCCTTGCGGCCGACGCCCTGCTGGGCAGTCGCCTCCTAGCGTTGGTGGTGCCGGGGTTGCCGGCCTGAGCTGATGGAGGAAGTCGCGATGATCGAAGTGGAAAACCTCAGCAAGAGGTACGGGGACAAGCTGGCGGTCGGTGGGCTGAACTTCTCCGTGCCGGCCGGAACAGTGACCGGCTTTCTCGGCCCGAACGGAGCCGGCAAGTCCACCACCATGCGGATGATCGCCGCGCTGGACGAGCCCACCACCGGCCGGATCCTGGTCAACGGCAAGAATTACCGGTCGGCATCGGCTCCCATGGCGGAGCTTGGCATTCTGCTGGAGGCCAAGGCCGTGCATACCGGGCGGTCAGCCCGTAACCACCTGCTGTCCCTGGCGCAGACCAACGGGGTGCCTCGTCGCCGGGTTGATGAGGTAATCGACATGGTCGGCCTGGCTGATGTGGCTGGCAAGCGCGTCGGCGGGTTCTCCCTAGGGATGGGACAGCGGCTGGGCATCGCCTCGGCGCTGCTCGGCGATCCCCGGGCGGTGATCCTGGACGAGCCGGTCAACGGGCTGGATCCCGAGGGGGTGCTGTGGGTGCGGAACCTGCTCAAGGGCCTGGCCGCCGAGGGTCACACGGTGTTTGTGTCCTCGCACCTGATGAGCGAGATGGCGCTCACCGCGACGCGGCTGGTGGTGATCGGCCGCGGGGAGCTCATCGCCGACACCACGGTGGAGGAGTTCGTGTCCCGGGCCGGCGGCGGCAGCGTCACTGTGCGGACTCCGGAGGTAGCGGGGTTGCGCAACCTGCTGCTCGGCCCCGACATCACCGTGTCGAGCGACGGATCCGATGTCCTGCAGGTGCGGGGGCTGACCGCCGAGCAGATCGGCCTGGCCGCCTGGCAGGCGCACCTGCCCGTCTTCGAACTGACCACCCAGCATGCTTCGCTTGAGGAGGCCTTCATGCAGCTGACCGACGACTCGGTCGACTTTCGTTCGCACGACGCCGCTGAGACGGCGGTGGCCCGATGAGCGCCGTCCCCACTCCCGGCACCGCAACCGCGCCTGCGGCCGCCCCGGTGCTGAAGGTGACTCAGGCCCGTGTCCTGGCCTCGGAGTTCACCAAGTTCCGGACTTTGCGGTCCACGGTATGGACGCTGCTGGTCGCCGTGGTCTTGATGATCGGTATCAGCGCGCTGTTCTCGGCGGTGACCGCCAGCCAGTATCACACCTTCGGCGCGGCGGATAAGGCCGCCTTCAACCCCGTCAGCACCAGTCTGGGCGGCATAACGTTCGCCGTGGTGGCCTTCGGGGTGCTTGGCGTGCTGATGATCAGCGGCGAGTACAGCACCGGGATGATCCGGTCATCGCTCACGGCCGTGCCGCGCCGCCTGCCGGTACTGTGGGGGAAGCTGGCCGTCTTCGCGGGCGTGATCTTCTCAGTCTCGCTCATTGCCAGCCTGATCTCCTTCTTCCTCGGCCAGGGGCTGCTGAACGGCCACCACCTTGAGGTGTCAATCACCGCTCCCGGGGCCCTGAGGTCAGTCATCGGCGCGGCCCTGTACGTGACCGTGGCAGGCCTGATCGGCGTTGCCCTGGGCGCGCTGCTGCGCAACACCGCTGCCGGCATCGCCACCTTCGCCGGGATCTTTTTCGTCATCCCGCCGCTGACTCAGCTGCTGCCCGCCTCGGTCAGCGACCACCTGGTCCAGTACCTGCCCTCAAACGCGGGCGAGGCCATCTGGGGCGGTGGGCGGGACGTGACCCATGCGCTGTCCCCCTGGACCGGATTCGCGCTGTTGTGCGGGTACGCCGCTGTCCTCATCGCCGCCGCGGCCTGGCGGCTGCGACGGGTCGACGCCTGACCGGAGAACACCGGGCACAATGTCCAGCATGAGGGTGATCGGGGGCGCCGAGCGCCCAGCGAACCGCGCAGCGGGCCGCTGGGCGCTCGACGTACTTGTCACCCTGACCGCCGCGGCGGCGGGTTTGCCCGAGGCATTTCACGGCGACAACGGCAGCCCGCCCGGGGGCATGTCCCGCGCGCTC
>DASWUW010000577.1:0-2040 GCA_036406335.1 Trebonia sp. | reverse complement strand
CCGGAGAGGGCAACTGGGGGATCGAGGGGAACGCCGCGGCCCGGGTGGCGTGGTTCCGTCTCGAATGGCCTCGGTCATGAGCCAGTCGAAGTGCCGTCACGTCGCCGGGCGCATCCGGGCAGAGATCGCCGATGGGACGTTCTTGCCTGGCGCGTCCCTGACTAGCATCGCCGCGCTGGCCCGCGCTACCGGGTCTTAACGCGAGCGGGGTACTACTCGCTCTGTATAACGCCTACCGCGCTGCGTCTGTCCCGGCCGACCAGGCGACTGCAACGCCGCACCGTGCGGAAGGCAAAGCCGACGCGACGCCTTCGGTCGTGATTGCGGCGAGTGAACCGTTGCGATGTGTGTCCGTCACCTGGGCTGACGGGACGGTCACGACCGTGTACCCGCCTGCGGCGAAGGGGTGACACCTGCTCGGCCGAGCAGTATGGTACTTGAGTAGCCAAGTTACTTGAGTAAGGCAACTAATATGCCGTATGAATACACGCCACCCAAATATGCCCAGGTGGTCGCCGAGATGCAGCGGCGGATCGAGTCGGGCGAGTACCCTCCGGGGTCGATGCTGCCGAGCGAGCACCAGCTGAGCGATGAGTTCCAGATTGCCCGCCCCACCGTGGTCCGCGCGCTGCGGGTGCTGCGCCAGGACGGCTGGATCGAGACCCAGCAGGGCAAGGGGAGCTTTGTCCGGGGCCGCCCCGCGCTGGCCGGGCTGGAAGCGCAGCGGCCAGGAGAGGAAGCGCTCAACCGCAACGAGGCCGACGAGCCCGGCGAGCTGATCGAGACCGGCGCCGCCGTCCCGCCCGCGCGGGTAGCCGCCCTGCTCGGCCTAGCCGACGGCGTGAGCGCTGCCGCCCGCAAGCTGCTTGTCCGGCGTGACGGCGAGGCATCCGAGTTGGTCACGTGGTGGGTTCCCGCTGACCTGGCCGACGGCACGGAGATTGCCAGCAAGAACCCGCTGCCCGGGGGAGTCCGCGCGCACATCGCGCGGCGCAAGGGAATCCGCGTTGACCACGTCGTCGAGCAGGTCATTGCCCGCCACCCCACCAGCCGGGAAGCCAAGCAGCTCGGCGTCGGCAAGACGGCAGCGATGCTGGCGTTGTACGTGACCGGGCGGGATGCGTCCGGGCGGGCGGTGCTCGTGCTGGAGCTTGTCATGCCCGGTGACCAGCACGAACTCGAAGACGCCTACCAAGTCAGTTAACAAAACGGTCATCCATCTCCTGATCACTTGACTAACCAGGTTAGTCCACCTATCTTGAAGTTACTTGGTTGATCAAGTGGCCAAGCAAGCATCTATGAGAGGCGGGCGCCTATGGCGCTGCAAGGTCCGATTCCGGTCGAGTTCGGCCAGGTTTTCCCGGAGGGGGTGTACGCGGCGGGCGGCTTCGAGCCGGTGCGGGACTTCGACGCATCGACCAACGGCCGGTTCGTCCAGTCCAAGGACAAGGCCAGCGGCCTGCCGCTGTGGCAGGTCGAGGTGATCGACGCCGAGAAAGAGGCTCGCACCCGGACGGTCAAGGTCAAGGTGGCGGCGCAGGTTCAGCCGGTGCTGCCCTCGGGCCCGGCCGGGGTGCCGTTCGTGCCGGTGGAGTTCACCGGGCTCACGGTCACCCCGTACGTGAACCAGGCGGGACGGCTGGGCTACTCGCTGCGGGCGTCCGGGGTCCGCGGCCCAGGCGGTCGCCCGTCTGGCCGACCCGGTCCGGACAACGGGCGGGAGACGGCGGCGTGAGCGGTGAGGCGCGGTCGTTCTCGCACGTCAGCTGTCATATCGGTGATGACTGGCAGGTGCGGTGCAGCACGTATGAGGACACGACGCCAATCCTGTCTCTCGTCGCCGGGCCCGCGACGGTCTCGTTCTCCACCAAGGGCACGGAGGCGGGAGCGGGCGCAGTCGAGTTTGCCCGGGCGCTGGCCCGCGAGGCACGCCGGTTCCTCGAAGAGATGGAGCGGATGCGCGCCGAGCAGCTAACTGCAGCACCCAAGGCCGCTGGAACCGATGCGGCCTGACCTGGAAATAGGCGGGGCGGCTGGAGT
>DASWUW010000576.1:0-6493 GCA_036406335.1 Trebonia sp. | reverse complement strand
CCCGATCGAGATGGTCCCGCCGGTGATCTCCTCCAGGCCTGCGATCGACCGCAGCGCGGTCGACTTCCCGCATCCCGAGGGCCCGACGAGCACCATGAACTCGCCGTCGCTGACCTCGAGGTTCAGGTCGTCGAGCGCCTTGACCCCGCCGCCGTACACCTTTTCGATGTGGTCGAGGGCAATTCGTGCCATTCGGAGACCTCCATGTAGCCGCTGCCTGCCGCTAGTTTAATCGGAAAGTTTCTTAACAGATACGGGTGTGTCGAGTACCCTATCAACCCCAACGGTACGTACCGGGCCGACGAGGGTGAAAGATCCCGTGAGGGGTGAATCATCGGAAGCGCCGCCCACGGTAAACGTGATGGTGCCGGGCTCGACCAGCCGCGTCAAGTCCCGGCCGGTAAATGAGGTCCGGTCGGCGTGCACCCGGAAGGTGACCCGCGCCGCCTCGCCCGGCGCGAGCGCCGCCCGGGCAAACCCGGCCAGCCACTTCCGCGGCCGTACCACCGAGGCGACCGGGTCGCCCAGGTAGAGCTGGACCACCTCGGTGCCGGCCACCGGGCCCGTGTTCCGCACGGTGCAGGAAATTTCCGCCGTCCCGTCGGTGGCGGTCGCGTACTCCGGTAGCGCCAGGTCGCTGTAGGCGAACGTGGTGTACGAAAGCCCGTGCCCGAACGCGAACAGCGGGGTCGGGTCGACCGCGCTGCCGCCGTGCGCCGCGGCGTTGGCCGGCCGCAGGTAGGTCGACGGCTGGGCCCCGGCGTGGCGCGGGATCTCGACCGGCAGCCGGCCGCTGGGCGTCACCCGGCCGGTCAGCACCCCGGCGATGGCCCGCCCGCCCTCCTCGCCCGGGAAGAACGCCTGCACCGCCGCCGCCAGCTCTCCGGCCACCGCGCCGAGCGCGTACGGGCGCCCGGTGACCAGCACCGCGACCAGCGGCAGACCGGTGCCGGCCAGCGCCTGAAGCAGCTCCTGCTGGACGCCGGGCAGCTTGAGCTCGGTGACGTCGCAGCCCTCGCCGCTGGTCCCGTGCCCGAACAGGCCGGCCTCGTCGCCCACCACGGCCACGATCAAGTCGGCCGAACGGCACTGGCTGACCGCAGCGGCGAACCCGGATTCGTCGGTCCCGCGGACGGCGCCGCCGGGCGCGTACCCGGTCACGTCGACGCCCTCGGCCCGCAGGGCGCCGAGCAGGGTGGTGACTTCCACCCCGGCCCCGCCCGCCGAGCCGTCGAACCGCCGGGTGTGCCCGAGGTGCCGGGGCATCGTGTAGCAGCCGAAGAAGGCCAGCGGCTCGTCCGCCAGCGGCCCGATCACCGCCACCCGGGTGCCCGCCGCCAGCGGCAGCACCCGCCCGCCGGAGCCAGCCGGGCCGGAGCCGGGGGAGCCGGAGCCAGCCGGGCCGGAGCCAGCCCGGCCGCCGGGACCGGAGCCGTTGGCCAGCAGGACGACCGACTCTTCGGCCAGCCGCCGGGCGATATCCCGCTGAGCGGGCGGGTCGAGGTCGGGGACGCCCGGTTCGCCCGCCAGCGCCGGATCGCCCGCGCCCGCCGGCCCGTACGGGGACCAGTCGGGGTCGAGCAGGCCGAGGTCGAGCTTCTGCCGCAGCACCCGGGTGACCGCGCGGTCGATGAGCTCGCCCGGCACCCGGCCGGCGGCGGCCAGCTCGAGCAGCGGCTCGCCGAAGCAGCGGGTGCCCGGCAGCTCGACGTCCAGCCCCGCGGTCAGCGCCAGCGCCGCCGCCTCACCCGGGCTGGCCGCGACCGCGTGCTGCAGCTGGAGGAAGGAGACCGCGTAGTAGTCGGAGACGACCACCCCGTCGAAGCCGTACTGGTCGCGCAGCAGGCTGGTCAGCAGGCCGGGATCGGCGCTGGCGGGCACGCCGTCGATGTCGACGTAGCTCGGCATCACCGAGCGGGCCCCGCCGAGCCGGAGTGCCATCTCGAACGGGACCAGGACGGTGTCGGCCAGCTCCCGCGGCCCCAGGGAGACCGGGGCCAGGTTCCGGCCCGCCCGGGAGGCGGCGTAGGCGGCGAAGTGCTTGAGCGTGGCCTGCACGCCCGCCCGCTGCAGGCCCTGCACGTAGGCGGTGCCGATGATCCCCACCAGGTAAGGGTCCTCGCCGATGGTTTCCTCGGTCCGGCCCCAGCGGTAGTCGCGGGTCACGTCCAGCACCGGGGCGAGCCCCTGGTGCACGCCGACCGCCCGCATGGTGGCGCCGAAGGCCGCCGTCATCTCGTCCACCAGCGCCGGGTCGAACGAGGCACCCCAGGCCAGCGGGGTGGGGAAGATCGTCGCGCCCCAGGCGGCAAAGCCGGTCAGGCATTCCTCGTGCGCCACCGCGGGGATGCCCAGCCTGCTCGCGCTGGTGACGCGGGACTGGAGCGCGGCGAGCGCGCTCATCCCGGCCGCCGCCTGCACCGGCCGGGTGCCGAACACCCGGGTGAGCTGGCCCAGGCCGTTCTTGATCAGCTCCTCGAACGGGGGCTGGTCGAGCTGGAAGAACTGGTCCTGCATCGGCGCGACGCCGTCGCCGTCCCCCGAGGCGCCCATCCAGACGCTGCCCAGCTGAGCGGTCTTCTCCTCCCGGGTCATCCGGCCGAGCAGGTCGGCGACCCGCTCGGCGGCCGGCCGGGCCGGGTCCCGCCAGGCCGCCATGTCCTGTGGGGGCGCGTCCTTGCGTGCCGCTGGGTCGGTCTGGGTCACTTGGCTGGTTCCTTCGGGGGAGCGGTCGATTCGCGGACATGCAGCTCGGTGGACAGCTCGACCCGGTTGGTGCGCAGCGGCACGCCGTCGATCAGGTCGCCCAGCATCGCCGCGGCGGTGTTGCCCATTTCTCCCAGGGGCTGGCGCACGGTGGTCAGCGGCGGTGAGGCCCAGCGGCTGACCGGCAGCTCGTCGAAGCCGACGACGGACAGGTCGTCGGGGATCCGCAGGCCGTGCTGGCGGGCCGCCTCGTAGACGCCGAACGCCTGCTGGTCGCTGCCCGCGAAGATCGCCGTCGGCCGGTCGGTGAGGTCGAGCAGTTCGATCGCGCGGGCGAAGCCGCCCTCATGCTGGAAGTCGCCGTACCGGATCAGGGCCGGGTCGGCCGCGACCCCGGCCCGTTCCAGGGCCGACCGGTAGCCGTCCAGCCGGGCCAGGCTGCACAGCATGTCGGCGAATCCGGTGATCGCCCCGATCCGCCGGTGACCGAGCGACAGCAGGTGCTCGGTGGCGTCGAAACCGCCCGCCCAGTTGGTCGCGCCGACCGACGGGATATCCGGCGGCGGGGTGTCGGCCGGGTCGATGACCACCAGCGGGATGCCGGCCCCGCGCAGCTGGCCGGCCTGCGCACCGGTCAGCTTGCTGGTCACCAGGATCACCCCGGCGGGGTGGTGCCCGGCGATGGCCGAGGTCCAGCTGGACGGCCGGGCGTCGCCGTGCCGGAGGGAGGACACCGCGACCGACGTGGAGTGCTCCGCGCCCCATTCCTCGACGCCGCGCAGGATTTCCACCGCCCACGGGCTGTCCAGCCCGTTGAACACGAGGTCGATCAGGGCGGGACGGGACGCGCGCTGCTGGCCGCGCGGGTACTGGTGCTGCTCCAGCAGTTCCTCTACCCGGGCACGGGTGGAGGGCGAGACGTCAGGCCGGCCGTTGACCACCTTGGACACGGTCGGCAGGGATACGCCGGCCTCCGCGGCAATCGCGGCAAGCGTGGTCTTCCGCACGACGTCACCTTTCGACGGGTTTTCGAACTTTTCGAACTTCGCTGGTCCCTTAAAGGGCGCTGTTCTCGCTGCATCGTACGGCAATTTTCCTAATCTGAAAACGTTTGTAACCGGTTGGAAACCAGGGGTTGACCCATTTAGCCGTCGAAATTACGATAGCGGTACGTCGAAACTATTCGAAAACTTTCGAAAGTGTCGCGCGTCTAACCCCCCAGGAGTCGACTATGCGCAAAAGCCGGGCCTTTGCCGCCGTCGCCCTCGCCATGGCGGCGGCTGGCTCAACCCGGAAACTTCAGCACCGGGTACCCGGTGACCGCGCGCGCCGCTAGGTCGGGCAACTTGTCCTTCGCGTCGGCTTCCCGGAGCCGCTCGCCACCGGGTTCGCCGGCTGCTTCGCTGATGCGTCCGATGAGTACCTGGTCGCGCCCGGGGAAGAGCTTCGCGCCCGGCGCCTGCGTCGGGCGGCGAGACTTGTGTGATGTTGTTGTCCAGCAGGGAAAGAGGAGAGCATGACTGCAGACGCGTATGTGCCGGCTCGCGAAGACAAGTTCTCGTTCGGGATCTGGACGGTGGGCTGGCAGGGGGTTGACGTGTTCGGCGACGCGGTGCGGGCGCCGATGCCAGCCGACCGGGCGGTCCGCCAGCTGGCCGAGCTGGGCGCCTACGGGGTGAACTTCCACGACAACGACGTGTTCGGCTTTGACGACTCGAACGCGGAACGCGACGAGAAGCTCGCCGCGTTCCGCAAGGCGCTCGACGAGACCGGGCTGGTGGTGACCACGGCCACCACGAACCTGTTCGGCCACCCGATCTTCAAGGACGGCGCGTTTACCGCCAACGAGCGCGACATCCGGCGCTTCGCGCTGGCCAAGGTCATGCGCAACCTCGACCTGGCCGCCGAGCTGGGGGCTAAGCACTACGTCTTCTGGGGCGGCCGCGAGGGCGCGGAGTCGGGGGCGGCCAAGGACATCAGGTCGGCCCTGGCCCGCTACGCCGAGGGACTGGACCTGCTGTCCCAGTACGTCATCGACCAGGGCTACGACATGCGGTTCGTCATCGAGCCGAAGCCGAACGAGCCCCGCGGCGACATCCTGCTGCCCACGCTGGGGCACGCGATCGCGTTCATCGGCGAGCTGGCCCACCCGGAGATGACCGGGGTCAACCCGGAGGTCGGCCACGAGGAGATGGCGGGCCTCAACTACGCGCACGGGATCGCCCAGGCGCTGTGGCACGGCAAGCTGTTCCACATCGACCTCAACGGGCAGAACGGCCCGCGTTACGACCAGGACCTGCGGTTCGGGGCCGGCAACGCCCGCGGTGCGTTCTGGGTGGTGGACACGCTGCTGGCCGGCGGCTACGACGGCCCGGTGCACTTCGACTACAAGCCGCCGCGCACCGAGGACGACCAGGGGGTATGGGCGTCCGCCGCCGCCTGCATGCGCAACTACCTGATCCTGCGGGCCAAGGCCCGGGCGTTCCGGGCCGACCCCGAAGTCCGGGCCGCGCTGGACACCGCCCGCGTCGCCGAGCTGGCCGAGCCGACCCTCAGCCCCGGTGAAACCTGGCGCGACGTCCGCGATTTCACGCCCGACATCGACGCCCTCGCCGCCCGCGGGATGGCCTACGAGCACCTGGACCAGCTCGCCCTGGAACACCTGTACGGCGTCCGGTAACCCTCCGGCGGACACTGCGCTGACCTCGAGGTTGCGGTGGTAACGTGCTGGCCTTAGTTGCCGTGTCATTGAGGGTCAGGTGCCAGCACTGGAGTTTGCCGCGCCGCCGGCCGCGCAGGCCGCGCCCGGGCTGAACCGTCCGTTCACCGCTGCGCTGATGCTGGCCAACTTCGGCACCAACGTGGCGCTGATCGCGCCGATCGAGAACGTCCTGCCCCGGATGGTCGAGGCGGTCTCCGGAGGTGACGACAAGGCGATCGGGCTCGGCCTGGTGACCGGTCTGGGCGCGCTGGCCGCGCTGGTCTTCAACCCGCTGGCCGGCCATTACTCGGACCGCTGGGTCAGCTCCGACAACCGGACCCGGCTGATCCTCGTCGGCCTGGTCACCGGCGGGATAGCCCACGCCGTCCTTGGCTTGCAGCACTCACTGGCCGGGATTGCCGTCTGGTGGGTGCTGTGCCAGGCCACGATCAACGTCGCCTACGCGCCGATGACCGCGATCGTGGTGGACCACGTCGACCGGCGGTCCTGGGGACTGGTGTGGGGCCTGGTCTCCGGCGCCCAGGCGGTCGGGCTCATCGCGGGCCTGGCCGCGGTCGTGCTGGTGTTCCCGTCGGTCGAGGGCGGAATGTTCGCTATCTCCGCCGGGTACGTCCTCTGCCTGATTCCCCTGCTGCTGGTACTGCGGCGCCTGCCCCGGGTGTGCTACCTCCCGGGGAAACGCGCCCCCCTAACGCCCGCGGCCGCACCGCCCGGCCCGCTCCTGCCTAGCCCCACTTCCCCGGCGGCCGCCGCTGGCCCCGCCTGGCTGGCCACTGTCCGCGCCCTGGTGTCCGCCGGGCCGGGGTTCGGGCTCGTCTGGGTAGGCAAGTTCCTGGTCACGCTGGCGGAGACCATCGCCCTGCTCTACCTCTACTACTACCTGCAGGACATCGTGCACTACGGCAACCCGGGCCAGGGACAGCTGATCCTGGTGGTGATCGCCACGGTGGCGGTGATCATCGCGACCATCGGCGTCGGCCGCGTCGCCGACCTGTCGGCCGGCTACCGCCGGTACGCGGTGCTCTCGTCGATCCTGATGGCGGCGACCGGCTTCGTGCTGGCCGG
>DASWUW010000575.1:0-3653 GCA_036406335.1 Trebonia sp. | reverse complement strand
AGGCCAGCATCGTGACCCTGGAGACCGGCGGCGCCGTCACCCTGCGCGCGGTGACGGCGGGCCCGTCCGGCCGCCTGGCCGCTTACCGCTGGAACGCCAGTGCCGGCTGGTACGACCCAGCCGGGCCCAGCGCGACCTTCCTGGTGCTCACGGCCGGGCGCTTCGTCCCGCCCGCCTCCTCCGGCCTGTCCGCGCGGGCGGCGGTCAGCGCCTTCGGCCGGCCCGCCCGCACCGAGCACTACCGCGGCTACCTCATCCTCGTCTGGCCACGCGGAGAGAACCTGCTGGCCCGGCTGAAATCTGGCCAATCCGCGCCCGCGGCGGTTCCGAATGGCTAGCAGAAGCAGAAAATGAGGGTGCGGCAAAGGCACGCGGCCCCGGCAGCCAGCCGAACCTGGCCTACTGCCGGGGCCGCCTCTCACGCCGCTCTGTCAGCCGGAACAAACTGAATTGCCCCAGCCGGGACGCACGGTAACCCGTTGCGCCAGGTTGGCGAACTGGGTCGGTTCACGCCCCGCCTGCCGGCTAGTTCCTAGTCGTTTGCAGGTCAGCGTGTAGACTCTACGGCGAGACGAGTCCCGGCCTGCGGGACCCATCCCCAGTGACTTTAAGGACGCAAATGATTGGTGATCTGTTCGACAGCCCGTGGAAGATCCTGATCGTCGCGGTCGTGATCATCGTGCTGTTCGGGTCGCGCAAGCTGCCTGACGCCGCTCGCTCACTCGGCAAGTCGATGCGCATCCTGAAGAAGGAAGTGTCTAGCCTGCACAACGACGACGAGGACCCGGCGACACACTCCGCCAGCGTCCCCGCCGCCCCGGTCCAGTTCGAGGTTCCCGCCGCGACCGCTGTGCCTGCTGTGCCCGCTGTGCCCGCCGCGACCGCCACCCCGGACGCGCAGGCTCAGATCGACGCGCTCAGCCAGCAGCTCGCCGACCTCCAGCAGTCGGTCAAGGCACCGGACAGCGCACAGGCCAAGTAGGCCCAGTCCGCGTCCGGCCCCAATAGCGACCTAGTCGGGAGCACGCGATCATGGCATCGAAGCCTTCCGCCATCAGGGGTGCTCGCGTCGTAGGCGAGCGCTACCTGCGCTCCAAGCGGCGGGGCAATCCGGACGGGCAGATGCCTCTGATGGATCACCTCCGCGAGCTGCGCAACCGCGTGGTCATCGCGGGCTTGGTGATCATCGCGGGGATGGTCATCGCCCTGTTCTTCTCCAACCGGACCTGGTCCCTGGTCACCCGCCCGTACTGCGAGGCGGTCATCAAGGGGGTGTCCGGTTGCCGGCGGGACGGGCAGCACAACCTCATCGTCAACAGCGTCTTCGACGGCTTCTTCCTGCGCATCAAGGTCGCGTTTTTCCTCGCCCTGATCGCTACCTGCCCGGTCTGGCTGTACCAGCTGTGGGCCTTCATCGCCCCCGGTCTCTACCGCCGCGAGAAGAAGTGGGCCTACGTCTTCGTCGGCGCCGCCGCCCCGCTGTTCATCGGCGGCGCGGCCCTGGCCTACCTGGTCATGGACCGGGGCCTGCACTACCTGCTCGGCATCACCCCGAACGGCGTTACGCCGCTGATCACGGTGGACAGCTACTTCGGTTACTTCACCGGCATGCTGCTCGGTTTCGGCCTCGTCTTCGAGATCCCGCTGCTCATCGTGATGCTGAACGTGGTGGGGATCCTCACCCACGAGCGCTTCCGCAAGTGGCGCCGGCTGATCATCTTCGGGATCTTCCTGGTCGCGGGTGTCGTCAACCCGAGCCCCGACCCGTGGACCATGCTGCTGCTCGGCGGTCTGGCCCTCGTGCTTACCGAGCTGGCCGAAGTCTTCGTCTACTTCAACGACAAGCGCCGGGCCCGCAACCACCCCGACCCGTACGCAGGCCTCGCCGACGACGAGCTCGCCCCGATCGAGGAACCGGAGACGGTCGACCAGTAGCCGCGGTACCGCCTGCGCCCGGCCGCAGGCGTTACCACCGCCTCACCCGTACCGGGTGAAGGTAACGTCCCCTAGGCTGGGAGTCATGAGCACACCGGCGGTGAGCCCAGCCGACAGGTACGCGAGGTTCCGCGAACGGCAGGCCGCGCCTGAGCTCGCGTCTTTCCGGGAGCTCTACGACTTCGACTTCGACCCGTTCCAGGTCGCCGCCTGCGGCGCCCTCAGCGACGGGAAAGGCGTCCTGGTGGCGGCGCCGACCGGCTCCGGCAAGACCGTGGTGGGCGAGTACGCGGTCCACCTGGCCCTGCAGACCAACCGCAAGTGCTTCTACACCACGCCGATCAAGGCGCTGTCCAACCAGAAGTACAACGACCTGGTGCGGCGCTACGGGGCCGACTCGGTCGGCCTGCTGACCGGCGACAACGCTGTCAACGGCGACGCCCCGGTCGTGGTGATGACCACCGAGGTGCTGCGGAACATGCTGTACGCCGGCTCGCAGGCGCTGCGGCGCCTCGGGTACGTGGTGCTGGACGAGGTGCACTACCTGGCCGACCGCTCCCGCGGTGCCGTCTGGGAAGAGGTCATCATCCACCTGCCCGAGTCGGTCCGGGTGGTCGCCCTGTCCGCCACGGTCTCCAACGCCGAAGAGTTCGGCGACTGGCTGGCCCAGGTACGCGGCGGCATCGAGGTCATCGTGGACGAGCACCGCCCGGTCCCGCTGTGGCAGCACATGCTGGCCGGACGGCGGCTGTACGACCTGTTCACCGATGACCAGCACCGTGAGGTCAACCCCGACCTGGTCCGGCTCGCCCAGCGCGAGGCCATCCGGCAGCCGAAGAGCAGGCCAGGACGCGGCGGCCAGCGGCCGCGGCGGATGGACGTGCCTTACCGCCCGGAGACCATCGACCGGCTCGACGGCGCCGGGCTGCTGCCCGCCATCACGTTCATCTTCAGCCGGGCCGGCTGCGACGCCGCCGTCCAGCAGTGCCTCGCCGCCGGCCTGCGGCTCACCACGCCCGACGAAGCCCAGATCATCGAGGACATCGCCGCCCGGCGCACCGCCGACATCCCCGACGAGGACCTGACGATCCTCGGCTACCACGACTGGGTGCTGGCGCTGCGGCGGGGCATCGCGGCGCACCACGCCGGCATGCTGCCGGTGTTCAAGGAAGTCGTCGAGGAACTGTTCACCGCCGGCCTGGTCCGGGCGGTCTTCGCCACCGAGACCCTCGCCCTGGGCATCAACATGCCCGCCCGGACCGTGGTCATCGAGAAGCTGGACAAGTGGAACGGTGAGACCCACGCCGAGCTGACCCCAGGGGAGTACACCCAGCTGACCGGGCGGGCCGGGCGGCGCGGCATCGACGTCGAGGGCCACGCGGTGGTGCTCTGGGAGCCTGGCCTTGACCCGGGCGCGGTGGCCGGGCTCGCGGGCACCAGGACCTACCCGCTCAACTCCTCCTTCCGCCCCTCCTACAACATGGCGGTCAACCTGACCGGCTGGGCCGGCCGCGCCCGGGCCGCCGCCCTGCTCGAGTCCTCCTTCGCGCAGTTCCAGGCCGACCGAGGCGTCGTCGGGCTGACCCGGCAGGTCCGCAAGAACCGGCAGACCCTCGCCGACCTGGCCACGTCGATGACCTGTGATCAGGGTGACTTCGCCGATTACGCGCAGCTGAGAAGGTCATTGACCGAACGAGAGGGCGATTTGTCCCGGGTCC
>DASWUW010000574.1:0-9422 GCA_036406335.1 Trebonia sp. | reverse complement strand
GGCGGCCTCGGCCTGATCCCCGGCCGGGCGTCGGCCACCATCCCGGACAACGGCGTGTCCTGGGACTACACCACCTGGCTGAACATCGCCTTCCTGCTGCTCGCCGCCGCCCTGGTCGTCCGGTTCACCCGCACCGGCGGCATGATGCTGCGCATGATGGGCGGCGCCCCCGACCAGCACCAGGTACCGGCCGCGCCGGGCGACGAAGGCCATGCCGGACAGGACCGAACACCCTGACCCGTACCCGGTCAGGGCATAGGAACCAGGGCTGAGATGACCACGACCGCCGAACCCGCTACGCTGGACACCCTCGACGACACCGGCCGCGCGCTGCCGTTCACCGAGGCCCGCACCGCCAACGCCTTCGCGAACGTGCCGGTGACCAAGCAGGAGCTCACCGGCATCTGGGACCTGGCCCGCTGGTCGCCGTCCATGGCCAACAGCCAGCCTCTGCGCGTGCTCTTCGTGCGCACGGCGGAAGGCCGGGAGCGCCTTGGTGCGCACATGGCCGAGGGTAACCGCGACAAGACGCTCAGCGCCCCGGCCGTCGCCGTCCTCGCCTACGACGCCCAGTTCCACCAGCACTTTCCGACCGTCTTTCCCGAGCGAGGCGAGATGTACCGTGACCGGTTTTCCGGCATGCCGGGCGAGGCCCTCGAAGGGATTGCCAAGTACAGTGCCGCCATCCAGACGGGCGTGTTCCTGCTCGCCGTGCGCGCCCACGGACTCGCGGCCGGCCCGATGGCCGGGTTCGACGGCCCCGGCATCGACGCCGAATTCTTCGCCGGCACGACCTGGAAGACGCACCTCGTGGTCAACATCGGTCACCCCGGCGTGGCGCCCTGGTTCGACCGCCTGCCCCGCCTCGACAAGGACATCGCCCTCGCCTGGGCCTAGGGGCCGGTCAGGGCGATCGGAGGCCGGCCGATTGCTCCCATCCTGCTCCGATGACTTTCATGAGACGACCTTAGAAACCTGAGGCCCAGCTGTCGGCTCTACCTGCTGGACGGGCAGGAGACGGCCGCCTTGAACTCCGGATGGGCGCCCGGAGCCGGGTCGGTGAACCGGCAGCCGAACCGCGGCGAGGCGACCGTCCGCGGGTCGAGGATGTTGTCGCCGGCCGGCCGCTTTCCCTTGTCGATCCACGACACGAGAGCGGAAAACGCGGACGACAGCTCGCTGGTCGTGTAACCGCAGTGGGTGACCTCGCGGATGACCCGGTCCACGAACAGTCCGCCCTGTCCGTGCGCCGCCATCATGGCGTCGTAGTGCTGATCCATAGAGAGCGGAACGAACAGGTCGCCGATCCCGTGGACTGACAGCACCGGGATACCCGGGTCGCCGTGGATCGCCGGCAGCTCCGCCGGCGACAGGGCGTCGGCCGAGGAGGTAGCTGTTACGGGTACCCGCAGCACGGCGCGGTTGAGCGCGATCTCCTGCGGAAGGTCGGTCAGCCGGTAGCTGAACGTGTAGAAGGTGTGCTCGTTGCCGGCCACGCTCCCGTTGGCGAAGCCAAGGGTGCCGCCGCTGGTCCCGGGGTAAACCCCGAACAGGAACGGGACCTTGGTAAGCGGAGCGAACCCGAAACTGTCCCAGTAGCCGATAGCGCTGGCGAAACCAGGCCGGGTACCGCCGGACAGCTGCTCGACGGTGCCGGCCCACCGCTTCCCGGTCTTGGTCAGGCTGGTGGTGAAGGTTTGCCCGCCGGTCGCCGCGACCGGAGTAATCCCGAGAGCGGGCAGCTCGGACTGCACGGTGGACTGGTAAACGGGCGCGTACGCCTGTCCGGCCGCCAGCGTCGTCGGGTAGCTGATCTTCGTCCCGGTGAGGCCCGCCGCCGTGACGTTCGCGCCCAGGAAGTTGTCGAACAGGTCGTTGCCCGCCAGTACCCCGCAGTAGGGCATAGCGCCGGCGAAGTCGCCCTTGTAGGCCTCAATCTCGGCCGTGGTGATCTCGCCGCCCATCGAAAGGCCGCTCATGATCACCTGGCGGGTGCGCAGTCCGGTGATCGACGGGAACGCCTGCAGCAGGTCGTGGGTGTCCACCACGCCGTCACCGGGGTCGTACCCGTTGATCGCGTAGCTCGACGCCGCCCAGGCGAACCCGTGATCGACGAAGTACTGGCGCAGCTGGGGATCATCCACCCACACCTCGCTGCCGGTTCCCCGGTAACCGTGGGCGAACATCACGAGGGTCCCGTTCCAGTGCGGCGGAACCTCGACCCGGTAGGCGCCGCCGTCGCCGGCGATGCCGGTCCAGACCCGCGACAGCTGGCCGCCGCCGTTGGCGATCGGGCTGAACGGGGCGGTGTAGGCCGCGCCGTTGAACTCGCACGCCGGGTCGGCGATCTGAACGCCGGGGACCACGCCGCTTGGTGTGGTGACGCAACTGCCGGGGCTGAACGCCAACCCGGCGGCCCGGGCTGGCCCAGGCCAGCTGGCGAGAGATCCGAGGACCATGAGGCTGCCGGTAACGAGCGCGATGATGAAGCGGCGGGGGTAAGAGCGTGCCGACATTGGCATTCCTCCCGGGATAGCAGGGCGCTACCCGTAGCTTGCACGCGTGTCCCGCCCGCTTCAAGACATAACTGGACGTGAGTTAGAAACCGTATCCGGGCCTGATGTCGGCGCAGAGCAGCGGACGGAAGAAGATCGTCGGGTTGCGTTCGCATCGAGGATGCTGGCGCTCGTGCCCTGGTGCACGTTCAGGTACCAGCCCGAGGTCGGCGGCGCGGACATGACGCCGCTGACCACCCGAACCTCGTGATCGACGAAGCCGACCTGGTCCGCGGTGAAGTCCGCCAGCATGTACTGCACCGGGCCCTGGTTAACGCAGCTGCCGATGTGGATGTGCGCGGCGTGCGCGCCTGGGCTGAGGCCAGAGGCGGTGAGCGTGACGGCGAGGGTGTGCGTACCCGGGTGGTAGATCAGGGTGGCAAATCCGATAAGGAAGCCCGCCGCGCTCGGCTCGACCGCCTGCAGCAGGCGGAAAGACTCCTCGCCGAGCTGCGTCGCAGCGATCGGCGCGGTGCCCGCTCCGCCGTCCAAGATCTCCAGGCGCGCTCCGGCGTGAACCGTCGCCGTGAACGTGGCGCTAGCCTGGCCGGTCCCGCTGGCCGTAAGCGTCCCGATCGCGGCGGCGGCGCCGGAGGGCACTTTGAGGACAACCAAGTGCACGGATCCCGGGGTGAACCCGAACGCGCTCACCTGGACGGCCCCGTCACCGGTGGTGACGGTACCTTCCGGCATCGGACCGAGAACTAGGTGCTCGACGACGACGCCGCGACCATGATCGTGCCCGAAGTCCGCCGTCAGTGCTACCGCCACCCCCGTAGCGACTCGCAGCTTCATGCGGTTGAGGTGCCTGATGTTTTCTCCAATGGTAAAAACTGAGACCCCTTACGTCATGGCGAACGGACGCCGCACCGGGAGTGGTTCAAGAACCAGATAGGCACGTTCGCGTAAGTCGGTGCTATCTCGCGCGCTGAGTGCCCGCCACCAGTCAGTTGTAACGAGCACTCTCGGGAATGCTGTGGGATTCGACGAATGAGCGCTTAGGCTGCGCAAGTCGGCCTCGGGCATCAAGCCGTGCACCATTGTGATACCATAACGGTATGGCTATGACACTGCGGCTACCGCCCGAGATCGAAGATCAGCTTAAGCAAGTCGCTGAGTCTGAGCACCGCAGCGTGCAGCAGACAGTGCTCGTCGCGGTCGAGGAGTACCTGTCGATGCGCGAGACCGCCGAGATCCTCGCCGATCCGGCGGCGCTCCGCGGCCTGGCCGAGGCCCGGGAGGCTGAGCAGGCAGGCGACGTGGTGTACGGGACCGAAGCAGCGCGCGCGCTGCTGGCCGAGCGCAAGCGGTGAGCGCGGACCCTTACGAACTCGGAATGACCCGCCCGGCCAGGCGCGCGATCGCCGAACTGCTCCCGCAGGATGTTGCGGCCGCAGCGGTCGAATTCATCACCGGGCCGCTGCTCGAAGCGCCTTACCGTGTCGGCAAGCCGCTCCGGGGCACACTGTCCGGCTTTCACAGTGCCAGGCTGGGTACCCAGTGGCGCGTGCTCTACCGGATCGACGAATCAAAGCACGTGGTCATCGTGCAGGATATCCAGCACCGCTCGACTGCCTACCGTCAGAGATAGGAACTGAAGTTTCCGCCGTTGCCGACCCGGTCCGCGCCTAGCGCAGGTGCCGGGCGAAGAACCGGGCTCCGGCGTCGATCTCGAACGACGGGACGCCGGTATGGCCGCCGAGATTGGCGTGCAGCGTTTTCTCCTGGGTGCCGAAGGCGCCGAACAGGTCCAGGACCCGCTGCCGGTCGTTTCCTTCGTCGTCCCACTGCAGCAGGATTTGCAGCGGAATGGTGACCTGGCGGGCCTCCTCGAACACGCTGCCGGGCACGAAACTCCCGGCGAACAGCAGGGCGGCCGAGATGCGCGGCTCGACCACCGCCAGCCGGATGCCGATAGCGATTACCCCTCCCTCGTACCCGACCGGGCCGCCGATCTCGGGCCGGGAAAGAAGGGCGTCCAGGGTGGCCTGCCATTCCGGGACCGCCTTTTCGGCCAGCGGGAGGATGAGCCGGTCGGCAATCTCGTCGACCGGCTCGCCTGCCCTCATTGCCCGGCGGAGGTCGGCGCGGGCCTGCTCGGCGGCGGCCGAACGGGGCCGTTCACCGCTCCCGGGGAGCTCGATGGCGGCTGCGGCGAAGCCGTACTCGGCCGCGTAGTGCCGGGCCCGGGCGGCCAGCCGGGGGCGCATCTTACGCAGTCCGCCGGGGTGACCGACCAGGATCAGCGGCGCCGGCGCTGATGCAGATCCGGGCGTCCACAGGACGCCGGGAATCTCACCGAGGATGAATTCGCGTTCGAGGACGCCGTTGTCAAGACGCTGTTCAGCAGTGAATCGCATGGTCGTGCCTTTCGGGAGTGCTCTTGAACGGCGCTCCCGGACGACCTATCGCCCGGCCGTGACCCCGAAGGGGAGCACCCTGGTCGAAACGTTCACGGGTACCACCTCCTCGTTCTCTCGCACGGTCTCCGGAAAACTAGCAGCGGTCGCCGTGGTTCGCCAACCGGTTTTTGCGAAGGCCCGGCCGTCAACTGCGGAAGGTACGCCGATCGGGAAGACGCGCTCCGACGATGACCGCGCCGACCGCGACCGCGATAGCGAACGCGAGCGCCAGCGCCACTCCCGGGCCGTGCCCGATCGGAGCGGCGGCGGCCAGGATGGCCCCGGCCCCTCCGGTGCCGACGGCCTGACCGAGTACGTCGCAGAGCTGCAGAGACGACGTCGCCCGGCCCTCCTCGCCCGCCGCGGCGCGGTCGAGGGCGGTCACCGACAGCGGCGCGTAGGCAGTGCCGATTCCCCCGCCGGCCACCGCCCAGGCCGCGATCGCCAGCGCGGGCGGCACCGACGGCAGGAGCACCAGGAGCATCACGCCGAGGCCGGCCGCGACCAGGCACTCGCCCGACCGGACCAGGCGGCGCGGGCCCCACCGGGCGATGTAGCGGGCCTGCACCCACGATCCGGCCGTCCAGGCCAGGGTCGACGCCGTGAGCGCGAGCGCCGCCAGCGCCGTCGGGGCGTGCCGGACGGTCACGATCGCATAGGGGACATACGCGTCGCCCGCGAAGAAGCAGCAGGTCAGCAGCGACCGGCTGAGGATGGTAGCCGCCAGCCCGGGCCGGGCGGAGAGATAGCGCGGCGGGGTCAGGCGGCGCATCGAGACAGCAAGCAGAACGGCCCCGCCGACACCGCCCGCGGCGGCCGTGACCGGGGTACCGGAGCTGAGCGACGCCAGCGCCGTGCCCGCGCCGGCCACCACGCCCAGCACGGCCAGGTACGGCACGGTGGCCGTCCCCGGGTTGGCGGGTACCGGGACGTGCCGCAAGGCCAGCACGACGAGCACCCCCGCCGCGATCACCAGCGGCAGCAGGCCCAGGAAGACCCAGCGCCAGCCGGCCGCCGCGGCCACCACAGCGGCAATACCCGGCCCGATCAGACCGGGCACCACCCAGGCGGTGGAAAGCACGGCGAACATCCGCGGCCGGGACTCCTCGGCGTAGCACCGGGAGATCGCCACGTAGGCCACGGCGGGCACCACCCCGGCGCCCAGGCCCTGCACCGCCCGGCCCGCCACCAGAACCAGCATGTCCGGTGCGGTGCCGCCGATGACCAGGCCGGCGGCAAACAGGGCCAGGCCGGCCAGCATCAGCCGCGCGAGCGGAACCCGGCCGGCCCGCGTTCCGGCCAGCACGATCCCGATCAGGCTGGCCAGCAGGAACGCGCTGAACACCCATCCGTAGAGGCGGAGACCGCCCAGGTGGCGGCCGACCACCGGCAAGATGGTGGCGACGGCGAGCGCCTCAAAGGCGACAAAGGTAACCGCGAGCACCAGGCCGACCGTCAGCGTGCGGTACGCCGGCGCCCAGATACCACCCGGTGAACTGGCCGGCGCGGTTGCCGTTCGGTCCGCGTCCGTGCTCATTAAGCGAGCTTAAACCTCAGACCAGGCCGTGCTGGTAGGCGGCGACGACGGCCTGGACCCGGTCGCGCAGGCCGAGTTTGGTGAGCAGGCGTGAGACGTGGGTCTTCACGGTCGCCTCGCTGACCACCAGTACGGCGGCGATCTCAGCGTTGGTCATGCCCTGCGCGATGAGGCGCAGTACCTGGGTCTCCCGGTCGCTGAGGGCGTCGAACCGGGGCGGCACTTCAGGGGTGGTGAGCGCGGGCAGGACTCGTTTGATGAGGTTGCGGGTGATGGCGGGGTCGAGCAGCGCCTCACCTCCGGCGACGACCCGGACCGCGTGGATCAGCTGTTCCGGGGTGGCGTCTTTGAGCAGGAAACCGCTAGCCCCGGCGCGCAGTGCCTGGGCGACGTGATTGTCGGTGCCGAAGGTGGTAAGCACGAGGATCTTGCCGCCGCGCAGCTGGCGGGCGGCGGTGATGCCGTCCATGCCGGGCATCTGGATGTCCATCATTATCACGTCGGGGTTGAGCTCGCGAGCCTGTGTCACCGCGCTGGTGCCGGTGCCTGCCTCACCGACGACGGTGATGTCGGGCTGCGCGCCGAGGATCATGGCAAACCCCTGGCGCATGAGCGGCTGGTCGTCGGCGATGAGGACGCGGATCATGGTCTCTCCTGAAGGAGAAGCGTGGCGCGCAGAGCATACCCGCCGCCGGGTACGGGACCGGCGAAGACCTCGCCGCCGAACAGTGCGCTGCGGCGGCGTATCCCGTCCAGACCGTGGCCGCCCGAGCCCAGCCCGGCGGCAGGAACCCCGGATGGGGGGCCGTTGGTGACCCGCAGATCGAGGATCCGCTCGTCCGCGCGGATCTGGACGCGGGTGGGCACCTGCCCGGCATGTTTCACCACGTTGGTGAGGGCCTCTTGGACGATGCGGTAGACGGTGATGCCCGCGGTGCGCGGCGGTGGTGCGATCACGTCGAGGTCGAGCTGGACCGGCAGCCCGCCGGCCCGCAGCCGGTCGCACAGCCCGTGCAGATCGTCCAGGCCCGGTGGCGGCCCGTGCCCGCTGACGTTGTCGTCTCGGTCTCCGTCGTCGAGTGGGCTCAGCACCTCGACGAGGCGCCGCATCTCGGTCATCGCCTCCCGTCCGCCGTCGATCATGCTGGTCAGGACAGCACGGGTCGGGTGGTCGTCGGGCAGCGCGCTGCGTACGGCGCCGGCCTGCACGACGAGCAGGCTGACGTGGTGCCCGATGGCGTCGTGCAGTTCCCGGGCGATCCACACGCGTTCGGCCAGAACGGCCTGGTCGGCCACCAGCAGGCGTTCCCGTTCCGCCTGCTCGGCCCGCTCCGACACCGCGGCGAGTGCCTTGCGGTGTTCCCCGGCGTACAACCCGGTCGTCACTGCGATGAGCAGCAGGGCCGCCAGCACCGCGAACGCGGCCGGGGCCTGGGTACGGCCGGCCAGCTCTCCGGCGCCGTAGCAGGCGAACGCGGCGACGGCCGCCCCCAGAGTGACCCGCCTGGTGGAGACGGCCGCGAGGGTGTAGAGGGCGACAGCAGGCAGCAGCGGCCCGATAATGGTGCGGTCCGCGACCGCCGCCGCCACCGTGCCGAAGACGACGACCACGGCGAGCACCGGGAGCGGATAACGGCGGCGTACCGTCAGCGCCGCCACGCCGATCAGCTCAGCCGACGTAGCCGTCGCCGCCCGGGCCGGGCTGCCCCCGCTGCGTACCGCGAAGACGCCTCCGGCTACCACGAGTACGGCGAACGCGCCGGTGACCGCGAGGTCGCCGGCGCTTCGCCACGAGAACCGGCTCATCGGTAAGGCGTCTCGGCGCGCGGTCTGCCACGCTCCCGCCAGCAGGGCCAGGGCGGCCCAGGCGAGGAGTACGAGCGCGGCGGTCCACCCTGGTATCGGTACCTCGTAGGCGCCGCCGACCGACACCGGGACCAGCCTGTCCTCGGCCGTGATGGAGAGCGCCTCACGCAGCGAGCCGAGGCCGGCGGCGTGTTCCATTACCCGGGCCAGGGCCAGGGTCCAGCAGAGCAGCAGCCCGATCGTGATGCTGCGGGAGGACAGCAGTGACGACAGGCCCACCGCCAGCACCGTGGTGACGCCGATGGTGACGGCGACCGCGAGCCCGCACTGGGCCAGCACGGCGGCCGACGGCGCCGGCTCGGCGCCCGCGAAGACGATGGCGCCGGCCGCGGTGACGGCGAAGGAAAGGACAGCCAAGACGCCGTTCACGACGAGCGCGGCGGGCACCCTTACCGCGAACAGCGCAATCCGGGACCGGCCGGTGGACGCCAGGTCGCGGAAGACCCCCGCCGCGGTGTCGCCGCCCCCGGCGGCAGTGCCGGTCATCACCGCGGCGACACCCCCCAGGTAGCTCACCAGCATCATCGCGTTGGCCAGGCCGTGCAGGCCGCCGGCCGGAGCGTGGCGCGCCGGGTCGGCTGCGTGCTGAAGCGCGCCCAGCCCGTAGAACACGATCTGGCCGCCGATGAACAGCACCGCCGCCCAGGCCATCAACGCACGCCGACGATACAGCTTGAGTAGCTCCGCCGCCGTCATCCGGGCGATCGTGGCCAGGTTGGTCCCTTCCCCGCGGACGTAGCCGGCCTCGGTGCCGTTCATCGGGTCGCCCCCAGCCGGGAAGTGATCTCCAGGAAGCGCTCTTCGAGGGTGGCGCGGACGGGCTCGAGCCGGCTCACCGCGACCCCGGCCTCCACCAGCCACCGGTTCACCGCGGCGGCCGTGACGTCCCGGCCCGGGGTCACCCGCAGCACCCCGGGAGAGTCGACGGTCAGCCCGCTGCCAGCCTGCCGGCCTTTCAGCACCACCGCTGCCCGGGACGGGTCGTCGCAGCCGATAAGGATCTGCCCGCCGCCACTGGCGATTTCCGCTATCGGACCCACCGCAATCAGCTTTCCGCGATCG
>DASWUW010000573.1:0-11610 GCA_036406335.1 Trebonia sp. | reverse complement strand
CGCGCGGTGTCGCCGATCTCCGCGAACCGCCGTGCGCCCGCTTCCGGCAGACCCGGCGTGGCCAGCCGCCCCGACCAGGCCGCGATGCCCGCGCCCGCGGCGACGGGGACCGCCACCGCGAGCAGCACGGCCGCCCGGCCGCCCGCGGCCAGTGCGAGCACGGCGAACGGCAGCGCCAGCCCGACGGCCAGGTAACGCCCCGGCATGGCGGCGTCCGTCCCCGGGACCGTCCGCGGGCGCCGGAGACCTCCGGCGGCCGCGAGCCAGCAGGCCGCGGCCAGCTCGGCCAGCCCGCCGCCCGCCGTCACCTGCCCGAAGCAGGCCAGCGCCACCACGTTGCCGAAGGTAACCGCGACGGCCGCCACGGCCGGCCGGTAGAACGCCAGCGGCACGGTGGCGAGCAGCGCGAGCAGGCTCAGCGGCAGCCCGTACTCGGCGGCCAGGAGGCCGGGAGAGCCGCCCGGGCGGCCGGCCCCGCCGGCGGCCATCGCCTGCGCGACCGCCTGGCCCGCCGCCGCCGCGGCGAGCAGCGCGACGCAGGCCGCCCGCGCGTACGGGGCAGCCGCAAGCCGCGCCAGCCGGTTCTTCCCCGGCTCCGTTTCATCGCCCATGTCCGTTCCATTGTCGCGGCCCCCGCCCGAGAGCGCATCACCCTCGCCCGGGACGGGCCGGGTAGCTCCTGCGGGGGACCGCCGGCTCCTTCAGGGGCTGAGGGGCCTAGCGCAAGACCGCTCTCTAGCGTGACGACCCCGGTGGCCGGCCCGCCCTAGCGTGATGCACCATGGAAGCCACCATTGAAGTCTCCGGGCTGCGCAAGCGGTTCCGGGCGGCGACGGCCCTCGACGGGATGACCTTCACCGTCAGCCCCGGCCAGGTCACCGGCTTCGTCGGCCCCAACGGAGCCGGCAAGTCCACCACCATGCGCGTCATCCTCGGCCTGGACGCCGCCGACGAGGGCGCCGCGACCATCGGCGGTCGTCCGTACGCCGCGCTGCGCCGCCCGCTGCACCACATCGGCGCGCTGCTCGACGCCGCCGCCCTCCAGCCGAGCCGCTCGGCCCGCAACCACCTGCTCTGGCTGGCCCATTCCCAGGGCCTGAAGGCGCAGCGGGTGGACGAGGTGCTCGAACTGGCCGGACTCGCCGCGGTCAAACGGCGTCAGGCGGGCGGGTACTCGCTCGGCATGCGCCAGCGCCTCGGCCTCGCCGCCGCCCTGCTGGGGGACCCGCCCGTCCTGATGATGGACGAGCCGTTCAACGGCATGGACCCCGAGGGCATCGCCTGGATGCGTACGTTCCTGCGCGACCTGGCCCGGGAAGGCCGGGCCGTCCTGGTCTCCAGCCACCTGATGAGCGAGCTGCAGGACACCGCCGACCACCTCGTCGTCGTCGGCCGCGGCCGGGTCATCGCCGACCGCCCGGTAGCCGAGCTGATCGCCGCCGCGTCTGGCGACCGGGTCCGGCTGCGTACCGCCGCCGTCGCGGCGGCGATGTCCGTCCTGGCCAACGCGGGGGCCGAGGTCGCCGCGACCGCGCCGGACGCCGTCATCGTCACCCGCCTGTCCGCCGAACGAGTAGTGGAGTCACTGACCGCCCGCCATGTCCCGTTCGCCGAGGTCAGCGCGCACCGGGCGACCCTGGAGGAGGCGTACATGGAACTGACCCGCGACGCGGTGGAGTTCCACGCGGGCGGAACCGGGGCCCGGTCGTGACCGCCCCCGCCTCCTACCGCCCGGGCCCCCCGTACCGCTCGCAGGCCGGGCCCGGCCGGGACGGGTTCCCGCAGCTGCTGCACGCCGAGTGGACGAAGTTCCGCACCGTCCGCGGCTGGGTCGCCGGGCTCCTCGTCGCCGGCCTGCTCACCGTCGGCGTCAGCCTGCTCTTCCACGGCGGGTGCGGCACCTTCGTCAACGGAACGCAGCTGGGCGGCTGCCCCGGTGCCCCGGTCGGCCCCGGCGGCGAGGCGGTCGCCGACTCCTTCTTCTTCGTCCACCAGCCGCTGCCGGGCGACGGCACCATCACCGTCCAGGTCGCCTCGCTAACCGGGCGCTATTCGCCGAGCGGCGCCCCGGCCGGCTCCCCGGGCCAGCCGCTCGCCGGGCTCGTGCCGGGCGTCCAGCCGTGGGCGAAGGCCGGGATCATGATCAAGGCGTCCACCACGCCCGGCGCCGCGTACGCGGCGATGCTGGTGACCGGCGGCCACGGCGTCCGGATGCAGTACGACTACACCGGCGACGCCGCCGGGCTGCCCGGGACGGTCACCCCGTCGTCACCGCGCTGGCTGCGCCTGGCCCGCTCCGGTGACACCGTCACCGGCTACGACTCGCTCGACGGGGCGCACTGGACCCGAGTCGGCGCCGTCACGCTGCCCGGGCTGCCCCGGGCCGCGCAGGCGGGCCTGTTCACCGCCTCACCGACCTACGAGGTGTACAGCCAGTCGGCGGGCAGCGGCGGCGGGCAGGGCGGTCCGACGCTGGCCACCGCTGCCTTTAGCAGCCCGGCGACCTCATGGCCCGCGGGGACCTGGACCGGCACCTCGGTCGGCGCCGGCAGCGGCCCGCTGGGGTCCGGGGGCCTGGGCAACGGCCCGTCCAACCCGTTCTACGGCGGCTATCACCGGGCCGCGGGGACGTTCACCGTGACCGGCTCCGGCGACATCGCGCCGGACGTGCCGGACGGCCCCGACGGCGTGGGGGAGAGCCCGACCCGCGCCATCGAGACCGGCACCTTCTTCGCGCTGATCGCGCTGGTGGTCGTCGGCGCCGTGTTCATCACCGCCGAGTACCGCCGCGGCCTGATCAAGACCACGCTCACCGCATCCCCCGGGCGCGGCCGGGTCCTGGCCGCCAAGGCGGTCGTGCTCGCCGCGGTGACGTTCGCCGTCGGACTGGCCGGGACCGCGATCGCACTGCCGGCCGGCGAGTCGCGCTTCCGGGACGGCGGTTACTGGATTCCCCCGCTGTCCGGTGCCGCTACCGCCCGGATGGTCGTCGGCACCGCCGCGGTGCTGGCGATCGCGGCTGTCCTGGCGCTGGCGCTCGGCGTCATCGCCCGGCGCGGGGTGACCGCGGTCAGCGCGGTGATCGTCCTCGTCGTGCTGCCGTTCCTGTTCGCCGTCATCCCCGGCCTGCTCCCGCTGGGCGCCGAAGAGTGGCTGCTGCGGATCTTCCCGGCCGCCGCCTTCGCGGTCCAGCAGGCATTCCCGGCCTACCATCAGGTGCTCGCGCAGTACCTGCCGGGCAACGGCTACTACCCGCTCGCCTGGTGGGCCGGGCTCCTCGTGCTGTGCGCCTGGGCCGCGCTCGCCCTGGCCGCCGCCGCGTACCTGCTCAAGCGGAGAGACGCGTGAACCGCGCCCTCGACGCCGAGTGGACCAAGCTCCGGACCGCCGGCGGCACCGGCTGGCTGCTGCTCGCCGTGGCCGTGCTCACCGTCGCGGTGGGCGCGGCCGCGGCCGCCGCCTTCAGCTGTCCCCCGGCCCGCGGCGGCTGTCGTGCGGCGGTCACCGGCGCGGACCCGGCCAAGATCGCCCTCACCGGTCTCTACCTCGGCCAGGCGGTCGTCGCCGTGCTCGGCGTCGTGGCGATCGGCGGCGAGTACGGTACCGGGATGGTCCGGGTGACGCTGGCGGCGATGCCACGCCGGCTCACCGTGCTCGCGGCCAAGGCGGCGGTCGCGGCCGGCTGCGCGCTCGCCGCCGGGCTGACCGCGGTCGCCGGCTCGGCGCTGGCCGGGCGGCTGATCCTCCCCGCCCGGGGCCTGACCGCGGCCAACGGCTACGTCCCTTTTTCCCTGGGCAACGGTCCCGATCTGCGCGCCGCCTGCGGGTCCGTGCTCTACCTGGCGCTCATCGCCCTGCTCGCCCTCGGTGTCACCACGGCGGTCCGCGACTCCGCGGTCGGCGTCGCCCTGGTCCTCGGCCTGCTCTACCTGTTCCCGGTGCTCACGGCGGTGATCCCCGATCCCGTCCTCGCCCGGCACGTGGAACAGGTCGCCCCGATGACGGCGGGCCTGGACGTCCAGGCCACGGTCGGGGTCCAGTCGCTCCCGCTGACCCCGTGGCAGGGCCTCGGCGTCACCGCGCTCTGGGCGCTCGGAGCGCTGCTGCTCGGCGCGGCCGTGCTCCGCCTCCGCGACGCCTAGCCCGCGCGCAGCCGCCGGGCGAACGCGGCCGCGGCCGCTCCCGGGTCGTCCGCCTCGGTGATCGCCCGCACCACGACCACCCGGGTGGCCCCCGCGTCGAGCACCGGGCCGAGCCGGCCGAAGCTGATCCCGCCGATCGCGAACCACGGCCGGCTCACGCCGGCCCGGGCCGCGTCCGCCAGCAGGCCGAGCCCGGTGCCCGGCCGCCCCGCCTTGGTCGGTGTCGCCCAGAGCGGCCCGGCGCAGAAGTAGTCCACGCCGTCCTGCGCGGCCACGGCCGCCGCCTGTTCCGGGCTGTGGCTGGACCGCCCGATCACCGGCCCGGGCCCGAGGATCCGCCGGGCGGCCGGCACCGGCAGGTCGTCCTGCCCCAGGTGCAGGATGTCCGCCCCCGCGGCGAGGGCGATGTCGGCCCGGTCGTTCACCGCCAGCAGGGTCCCGTGCCGGGCGCAGGCGGCGGCGAACACCTCCAGCAGCGCCAGCTCTTCGCCCGCCTCCAGGCCCTTTTCCCGCAGCTGGACGATGTCCACCCCGCGCGGCAGCACCGCGTCGAGGAACGGCACCAGGTCCCCGGCCGCCCGCCGCCCGCCGGTGCACAGGTAAAGCCGCGCGGCGGCCAGCCGCGTCCGCAGATCGTCCACCGGACCATCATGCCGTGCCGATCGGACCCGGCCGGCGCTGGGCCGCGTCCGGCGCGGAGGTTACACTTCGGTTAACCAGCACGGGAGCCTGAGCGAAGGCTGAGAGGGAGGCGGAGCGCCTCCGACCGTCGAACCTGATCCGGGTAATGCCGGCGAAGGGAGCGCGCGTGGACGCGGACGTCATCGTGGCAGGCGGCGGAGTCATCGGCACCGCGATCGCCTGGCGCGCGGCCCGGTCCGGGCTGTCCGTCACCCTGATCGACCCGGGCGGCGACAACCCGGCCACCGACGACAAGGCCAGCCTGGTCGCCGCGGGCATGCTCGGCCCGGTATCGGAGGCCGTCTTCGGCGAGCGGGACCTGCTCGCCCTCAACCTGCACGCGGTCGAGCGGTTCCCGGCCTTCAACCGCGAGCTGGAACAGGCCACGGGACAAGACACCGGACTGCGTACCGAGGGCACCCTGGCCGTCGCCTACGACAGCGGCGACCTGGCCGCGCTGGACCGGCTGACCGACTTCCGCCACTCCGCCGGCCTGGCCGCCGAGCGGCTCGACGCCCGGGCGACGCGCAGGCTCGAGCCTTTCCTCGCCCCGTCGACCCGGGGCGGCGTCTTCGCCCCGGGCGACCTGTCGGTCGACAACCGCCGCTACCTGGCCGCGCTGCGCGCCGCGGCGGCCGCCGCCGGCGTCCGGTCCGTCGCCGGCACCGTAGTCCGGGCCGGCCCGAGGGGGGTCCAGGCGGCCGTGCCCGGTCCCGGCGGCCCCGTCATCGTCACCTGGCCCGCACGGCACGTCGTCGTCGCCGCGGGCCACGCCACCCGCGCCGTCGACGGCGTCCCGGACGAGATCCGCCGGGCGATCCGCCCGGTCAAGGGCCAGATCCTCCGCCTGCGGCACCCGGCGAACCTGCCGCCCGTCCTCACCCGCACCGTCCGCGCCCTTGTCCAGGGCCGCGACCTGTACTTCGTCCCGCGCGCCGACGGCGAGCTGGTGGTCGGCGCGACCCAGGAGGAACGCGACGACCGGGACGTCACCGCCGGCGCCGTGCACGACCTGCTGCGCGACGCCGCGAACGCGGTCCCGGCGGTCAGCGAGCTCATCTTCGCCGAGGCCAGCGCGGGACTGCGCCCGGGCACCAGCGACAACGGCCCCGTCCTGGGCCGGGTAGCCGCCCCGGACGGCGACGGCGACGGCGACCTCATCATCGCGGCCGGCCACTTCCGTAACGGCATCCTGCTGTCCGCCGTCACCGCCGACGCGGTCACCGCCCTTATCCACGGCCGGGGGACCGGCCCCGCCTGGGCCCCCTTCCACCCCGGCCGCTTCAAGAAGGAAACAGCATGACCGTCACCGTCAACGGAGACCGGCGCGAGCTGCCGCCGGGCACCACCCTGGCGGAGCTGGTGACCCAGCTCGTCACCTCGGTCAAGGGGACCGCCGCCGCCGTCGACGGGGAGGTCGTCCCGCGCCGCGCCTGGCCGGACACCCCGCTCGCCGACGGGACCGTCGTCGAAGTCGTCACCGCCGTCCAGGGAGGATGACCAGCCGTGAGTAACCCGAACGGACCCGTGCCCTCGCCTCCCGGCCCCCCCTGGCTGCTGGCCGGGCGCGAGCTGACCTCGCGGCTCATCGTCGGTACCGGGGGAGCGCCGTCCCTGGACGTGCTGGGCCGGGTCCTGGCCGTCTCCGGCACCGAGCTGACCACGGTCGCCATGCGGCGGGTGGGCGCGGCAGGCCCGGGATCGCTGATCGGCACCGTCCGCCAGGCGGGGGTCGAGCTGCTGCCCAACACGGCCGGCTGCCATACCGCCGCGGAAGCGCTGCTCACCGCCCGGCTGGCCCGCGAGGCGCTGGAAACCGACCTGGTCAAGCTGGAGGTGGTCGCGGACGACATCACGCTGCTGCCCGATCCGGTCGAGCTCCTCGACGCGGCCCAGCTGCTGGTCGCGGACGGGTTCACCGTGCTCCCCTACACCAACGACGACCCGGTGCTGGCGCTGCGGCTGGAGGAGGCCGGCTGCGCCGCCGTCATGCCGCTGGGCGCGCCGATCGGGTCCGGTCTCGGGATCCGGAACCCGCACAACATCGCGATGATCACCGAGCGGGCCGCGGTGCCGGTCATCCTCGACGCCGGGATCGGCACCGCCAGCGACGCCGCGCTGGCCATGGAGCTGGGCTGCACGGCGGTGCTGGTCGCGTCCGCGATCACCCGCGCCGCCGATCCGGAGCGGATGGCGGTCGCGATCGCCCTGGCCGTCGCCGCCGGGCACGCCGCCCGCCACGCCGGCCGTATCCCGCGCCGCTGGCACGCGGTCGCCTCGAGCCCGGCCGGCGGCCTGGCCGCGGACGGCGTCGGGGCGGAGGCGGCGCGATGATCCCCCGCGCGCTGACCATCGCCTCGTCCGACTCCGGCGGCGGGGCGGGGATCCAGGCCGACCTCAAGGCCTTCGCCCGCTGCGGCGCGCACGGGATGAGCGCCGTCGTCGCCCTCACCGCGCAGAACACCCGGGGGGTGACCTCCATCGCCGAGCTGCCCGTCGCGTTCGTGCGCGAGCAGATCAGGGCGGTACTGGACGACATCGGCGCCGACGCGGTCAAGACCGGCATGCTGTTCTCGGCCGCCGTCATCGAGGCGGTGGCCGGCGAGCTGGCCGGGACCGGGCTGCCGCTCGTGGTGGACCCGGTGATGGTGGCGAGCTCGGGCAGCCCGCTGCTGCGCCCGGACGCGGTCGCCACGCTCACCGGGCGGCTGTTCCCCCTCGCCACCGTCGTCACGCCCAACCTGCCGGAAGCCCAGGCACTCACCGGCCTGGTCACCGAGGACCGGGCCGTGCTGGCCGAGGCCCTGGTGGCCCTGGGCGCGGGGGCGGCCCTGGTCACCGGCGGTCACGGGGCCGAGCCCGCCGATCATCTCTTCGACGGGCGGACCCACCTGTCGATCCGCGTTCCCCGCCATGACATCGCCGCCACCCACGGCGCGGGCTGCACCCACTCCGCGGCGCTCGCCGCCGGGCTGGCGGCCGGGCTGCCGCTGCCGGACGCGGCCCGCCGGGCGGCCGCCGTCGCGGGCGACGCCGTGGCGCACGGCCTGGCCGGACTTGGCGGCGGCGACGGCCCGGTGCACGTCCTGCACGACCTCAATTAAGGCTTGGTGTTGAGCCAGCTTTCAGCAAACTTCCAGTTCCGGTGCCTATTGTCAGGGTCACAGACATTAGGCAGGCGTGAGCAGGGAGGCGGGACGGTGCCGGAGAAGGCGGTTATCTCGCATCGCGGCGAGAAGTACGAGATCGGTCGGGGAAAGCGGTTTTACGGCATCTGGGCGCTCGGCGCGCCCTATGACATGCCGGTCGACCGCTGGCCGGAGAACCGGGACGGCTGGCAGCAGGCGTGGTCGCGCTACTCCGCCATCGAGGTGCCGGGCACGATCGGGTCCGTCACCCGCGAGCGAAAGGGTTTTAGGCGGGGGCTGCGGCTGCCGCCCGGGCCGCGGCTGCGGTCCCGGAGCGGGCACTCGCTCCTGGTGGGCGAGGGACTGCTGGTCCTCGGCGTGGTGCTCGGACTGGCCGGGCTCTTCCCCGTCTACGAGGGCAGGCAGAGCCTGCTCTCCCAGGCCGACCAGGTCGTTCCGCACCTGTTCTTCCTGATCGGCTGGATGGTGGCCGCGGCGCTGGCCGCGTTCAGCGTGATCCGGCCGAGCAGCGCGGCCAGGTACGGGGCGCTGTTCGGGCTCGGGCTGAGCGCCGTGACGCTGGGCCTCTTCCTGGCTGACCTGGGCCAGGTGGTGTCCGGCGGCGCGTCGTCCGGCACGGGGCTGATCCTGAGCCTGGCCGGCTGGCTCGCGTGCACCGCGGGCTCGGCGTTCGCGTTCGCGGCGGGCACGGGCCACCCGGAGCCGCCGGCCGCCCAGCACACCCAGCCAGGCCGCTACGAACTGCGCTCAGGTCCGGTGCGCCCGGGCCGCCGCCACGCGGGGCCGCTGGCGCTGCTGGTGCTGGCCGCGATCGGCGCGGCGGTGACCTTCGCCCCCTCCTGGGACCGCTACATCCTGACGGCGGCGTCCTCGGGGACCTCCCAGACCATCACCGCGGGCGACGCGTTCAGCAACCCCGGCCTCGTGATCGCGGGCAATGTCCTGGTCATGGTGGCGATCGTCGCCGTGGCCGCGTTCGCCGCCCTCTGGCGCCCGGCCCGGCACGGGGCACTGCTGCTGGCCGGCGCGATCGTGCCGCTCGCCGCTGAGGCCGCTTCCGCGATCATTCAGTCATCCACCCCGGCGACGCCCGCTATGTTCGGCGTCTCGTCCGCGCAAGCTGCCGCTCTGGGACTCACGATCTCTACTGGGCTCACGGCAATCTTCTGGGTCTTCTTTGTGTTCGTGATTTCCCTGCTCATATCATGTGCGTGGCTCTTCACCGAGCCCGGACATCCGGTAATGCCCGGATTTCCGGCCTCGCCGTGGTTGCCGGCCGGGGAAGATGCGGGAACAGGAGCCGACCCGCACACCGAGGCCGCGGGCGATGACGCGGATAGTGACGTAAGCCACGTCGCGGATAGCAAGGCCGCCGATAGCGACACCGGGGGCGAAGGCGGCGAGCAATCCGCTTACGCCTGAAAGCGCTACGCACTGCTCCGTCTCCTTGTAGAAAAACGCCCCCGGCGTCATCGCCGGGGGCGTCATCCGTCTATAGGAGCAAACTCAGGTGGGTAGCTTCGTAAGAAATAGGTATTTCTACGTAGCGCTACTTGCCGGTCGCAGCCTGATACTTGGCAACCAGATCGGCGGGAACGCGACCGCGGTCCTTAATGTCGAAGCCGTTCTCGCGCGCCCAGGTCCGGATTTCGGTCGTGTTCAGTACCGACCCCGCCGCGCGGCCGGCCCTACCTGCGGTGCGGCCGACCCGACGGGCCGTCCCGCCCACCTTGCGAGCGTGGGAGACGTACTGGCCGAGAGCCGAGCGAAGTTCCTCGGAGTGCTTCGAGTTCAGGTCGATCTCGTAATCAGTGCCGTCCAGGGCGAACCGTACGGTCCCCTCTGCCGCCCCGCCGTCAATGTCGTCTATGAAGAGTGTTGTGATCTTCTGAGCCACTTGGAATCCGCCTTTCCTGGTATCGACAGTCATCAAGCGATGACTGCAGCGTAACGCGCCAGGTGGACCCGCCCCGTCCAGCTCAAGCCTGGTAAATACCGGTCCCCGCGGCCGGCTACCTGGCTTTGTGCTAGCGCTTAGCTTATTTAAGCATAACTGACCTGGCGAAGTAAGCGGTCCCCCCCATCTCGTAATCTCGTGAGTTGAGACACCGGTCACCCAGGCTTTGGCATGGTCCTTGAACTCGGCAATCCGGGTAAGCGGGCATGGTGGGATGCCTTACCGCAATCGCCCGCCGCAGGCTTTAGACTGCCGCTGACGTCGGGGATTCATCGCTAGTCGGCGGGACCAGCGGCGGCGGCAGCCGGCGTTCCGCGCGGTATCAGAGGCGGTAATACCGTCCCGGACCCGGCGGGCAAAGTCCCGCGGGAACTCCCGCTAAAATCCGGCATCGGCCCGCGCGGCCGGATAAGGCCGTGGCGGTTCACGATACGGGGTCGCCGTGCGCCGCGGTGAGCGTAGGGCAGTGCGAGCAGGACCGCCGACAGCACGGCCTCGCCGACGACCAGTATCAGGAACACGACGACGATGGTCCCGAAGACAGGCCAGGCGTAGCCGCGGACCGTCCGCCAGCTCCGGCTGAAGGCCTCGAGCGCGCCCGCCCCGCCGACGGCCTTCACCAGCGCCGCCTGGAGCAGGAACATGCCGATGAGGCTGAAGAGCAGCCCGAGGGACGCCCCGAAGGAACCGGGCACCCAGCTCAGCGGGGCGTTGATCACGGCGGCCACGAGGTAGACGGCGAATGAGATAAGGAGGAAATGCCCGGCATAGCGGCGGTACAGCGTCTAGGCCTCGCCCAGCACGCCAGAAAGCGGGTTCGTGCGGCCATCGTAAAAGCGCCGGGTAATTACCCCACCGGGAACTGACGGCAGAATCTTTCCGACCGCCCGTGCAACCTCGAATTGACGCGATCGCGTCTGCACTGATGAAGGAGGTGGCCGTGGACGCCACAGCGGACGAAGAGTTCGACGAGTTCATGCGCGGCCGCTGGCCCGCCATGGTCCGGCTCGCTTACGCGCTGACCGGCGACGCCGGGCACGCCGAGGACCTCGCGCAGGCCGCGTTCGCCCGTGCCTACTCGTCCTGGGGCCGGGTGCGGCAGGCCGGCGACCCGGACGCCTACGTGCGGCGCATCGTCATCAACGCCAACCGCAGCCGCTTCCGGCGGCGCCGGGTGGCGGAGGAACTGCACGGCGACCTGGCCGACACCCTGGCCGGGCAGCAGCCGGGCCCGGAGGCCGAAAGTCCCGGGGACCACAGCGAACTGCTGCGCGCCCTGGACCGGCTCGGCCCGCGCCAGCGCGCGGTGATCGTACTGCGCTACTGGCTCGACTTGTCCGAGGCGGAGACCGCGGCCGCGCTGAACTGCTCGGTCGGCACGGTCAAGAGCCAGGCGTCCCGCGCCCTGGCCACCTTGCGCCGCGGCGCCGCCGCGGGCACCAGCACTGCCGCCGCGGACCGCGGAAGGCCGGCCCGGGACATCGTGGAAGGAGACCTGCGGTGAACGAGCTGCACGAGGACCTGGACCGGGCGCTGCGCGCGGTGACCTTCAACGAGGCACCGGTCGAGCGCACCCGCCGTGACGGCCGCCGGCTGCGTACCCGCCGCCGCGTCGCCGTACTGGCCGGCGCGGTCGCGGTCGCCGTGGTGGCCGTCGGCGTCCCGGTGCTCGGCCGGGGCA
>DASWUW010000572.1:0-2028 GCA_036406335.1 Trebonia sp. | reverse complement strand
CTCGGCCAGGGAGGTAATGCGCCAGTCCGCGAGTTCAGCGACGCGCGGGTCGTCTGCCCACAGGTGGCCCCACGGGCCGCGGCGGATATGGGCGGCGCGCAGTCCGGCGGCCTTGGCTGGGATCAGGTCGTTGTCGCGGTGGTCGCCGAGGTACACGATTTCCTCCGGGCGGCCAGGGGCAGCGTCGATGACCTGACGGAAGAAGGCGGGATCGGGCTTGGCCACTCCCCACTCGGCGGACGTGGCGATCAGGTCAACGGGGAGGCGCAGCCTGCGGAAGACGCGGCCGGTCGTTGCGGTCTGGTTCCCGGCGATGCCGATCCACAGGCCCATATTGCGCAGCGCGGCCAGGGCCTGCCGGACGTCGGGGTACAGGTCGTCCTCGCAGTAGTCCTCCCCGGCTCCCGCCTGCTCGCGCCGCTCACGCTCGGCGGCCAGGTCGAACCCGGGCCGGAAGTACTGGAACGTCTCGGCGTTGTCCCGCCCGGCTGCGGTCACAGCACCCAGGACGGCGGAGAAGGTGTGGCGGGGCACGCCGATCCAGTCGGCCCACGCGCCGAACTCCCGGGTGTCGTCGAGCAGCGTCTCGCCGACGTCGAAGACCACAGAGACCACGGCCATTTCTGCTCTCCCTCCATGCCGCCTGCCGTCAGGCTAAGCCCCGCGCACGGGCCGGGCGAAGACGCGACGCCCGGGTGTGTCACCGCTTGTGTCACTTTCCAGCACCGGGCGGGCTGAACGTAGAAGTGAACAGCGACCCGCTACTGCCGGATACCGGGTGAACGAGGAGATCATGACAAACGAGAACGCTGAAACTGAACTCACCGTGAGCGTCTTCTACCGCACGGGCCGCGCGGGGGCGCAGCGGCTGGCGGGCGGGGGCGGCCCTTTCGGGTTCGACATCGCCGTCGCGCTCATGGTCGATGAGCTCATCCGCCGGCTCGGGTGCGACGCGGTCGCCGAGACCGGGTGCTTCGCCGGGGACACCACCTACTACCTGGCCAGGCGCTACCCCGACCTGCCGGTCTACTCATGTGACACGGACGGGAGCTGCGCGGCTTTCACTGCCGCGCGCCTGGCTGGCTGCCCGAACGCCGCCGTTACGTACGAGGACTCGCTCGCCATGCTGGGCCGGGTCGCCTCCCGCCACGCCCGGCCGCTGGCTTTCCTGGACGCGCACTGGGGAGCGCAGTGGCCGCTCGTCGCCGAGCTTGACATTGTCACGGCTGCTGCCGGAGTCGCCGTCGTCCACGATTTCGACATCGGTCACGACCGGTTCAGCTACGACTCCTACGACGGGGTCGCATGCGGCCCGGCCATCCTGACCGGCTTGGCCGCCCCGCCCAGCCGGTATTACGCGCTAGACCCTTCAGTCCCGCTCCCCGTGCCCTGCCTGCAGACCGGCCGCCGCGCCGGGGTCGGAGTCGTGCTCGGCAGAGCCCTCGGCATTGGCCTGGAGCCGCCCAGCCGGTTCCTGGAGGCCCGGTCCCTGGACACCGCCGTCACGGCCAGGGCCAGGTGATGACCGAGACAGCGCGGGTCCCGGACCTGGCTGGCCTTAACGGGATGCCGTTCCTTGATGATGACTTCGCCAGGCGCCGCCTGCTGGCCGTCATCGCGGCGGCCCGGCACGGTGCGGCGGTGAGACAAGGGCTGGCGGCCGGCGTGCCCCGGCAGCAGGCTGAGCAGTGGCTGGCCCCGGCTCGGGCCTACCTGGTCAACGCGGGGCCGACGCCGATGCCGGCCCAGCCGCTCCGCCCGGCCCGCAAAGAGCAGGTGACGCAGGCACTGGCAAAGCTGGCGGCGGGCATGGCGGCGTGGGCGCCGCTGCTGAGCCTCCCGGCCCGCTATGCCCGCCTGCACCCGGACGGCGGGGCGATCTCGGCATCGTCACGGGACTGACCGCAGCACGTGCTGCTCGCCGACGACGCGTTCGCGAGCGACGCCGAGCTGCGCGAGCAGCTCGTCCACGAACTGTCCCACCAGTGGCTGTACCTGATCGAGGACATCTGGCCCCTCGACAGGCCG
>DASWUW010000571.1:0-5737 GCA_036406335.1 Trebonia sp. | reverse complement strand
ACGATCACGAGGTGGTGCGGGCCGGGTTCGCGGCGCTGCTCGGCACCCAGCCGGACTTCAGCGTGCTCGGCGTGGCCGCGGACGGCGCTGAGGCGGTGCGGGTGTGCCGGGAGCTGCGGCCGGACGTGGTACTCATGGACGTGCGCATGCCGGGTACCGACGGCATTGAGGCGACACGGCAGCTCGCCGGGGACACCGGGGCGCCCAAGGTGCTCATCCTGACCACCTTCGACCTGGACGAGTACGTCTTTGACGCGCTGCGGGCGGGCGCGAGCGGGTTCCTGCTGAAGGACGCGACCGCGGAGCGGCTGTTCGACGCGGTCCGGGTCGTCGCCGCCGGGGAGGCGCTGCTCGCCCCGGCGGTGACCCGGCGGCTGATCAGCGAGTTCGCGAAGACCCGGCAGTCGCCGGCGAGCGCGCCGGCGGCTGTGCCGGCGGTGCTCACCGCCTTGACGCGCCGGGAAACCGAGGTGCTCCGGCTGGTCGCGGAGGGGCTGTCCAACCCGGAGATCGCCCGCCGCCTGGTGGTCACCGAGGAGACCGTGAAAACTCATGTCAGCCGGATCCTGGCCAAGCTGGGCCTGCGGGACAGAACCCAGGCGGTGGTCGCCGCCTACGAGTCCGGCCTGGTCGTGCCGGGGGACGTGAACAGAGGTTAGATCCCGTCCCCGGTGAGCGCCGCCTCCGGGCTACAGGCGGGTGGCGGCGCGGACCAGGCCGGCGACGGCCCGGGAGCGGCTGTGCGGGGGCCAGGCGATGACCGTGGTCACCGGCGGCGCGTCCGGGACCGAGACGGCGGCGAGGTCGTGGCGCAGGTGGATGCGGCATGACTCGGGCAGCACGGCCGCGGCCCGGCCGAGTGCGATCAGCCCGAGCAGCTGGGCGTTGTCCCGGACCTGGGGGCCGGGTCCGTCCGGGTAGGTGCCGTCGGAGCCGGCCCAGCGGGGCAGCGGCAGGCCGGACAGCGCGGCCACGTCGGCGATCCGCAGGCGGGCCCGGCCCGCGAGCGGGTGCCCGGCGGGCAGGACCACGACCTGGCCCTCGGTCAGCAGTTCCTCGGTGTCGAACCCGGCGACGGAGTCAAACGGCCGGTGCAGCAGCGCCACGTCGGCCCGCCCGTCGCGTAGCAGCCGCTCCTGCTCACCGGGCTGGCACAGCAGCACGTCCACGGCGACCGCGCCGGGCTCGGCGGCGTAGGCGTCGAGCAGCTTCGACAGCAGCTCGGTGGACGCCCCGGCCTTGGTAGTGAGGACGATGCCGGGCTGGCCGTCCGGGGCCTGGGCGGCCCGGCGGGCCCGGCGGCTCGCGGCGTCGACCGCGTCGAGGGCCGCCCGGCCCTCGGTCAGCAGCACCGCCCCGGCCTCGGTCAGCGAGACCGTGCGCCCGCCCCGTTCCAGCAGCGCCACCCCGAGCCGCCGTTCCAGCCGCTGGATGGCCCGCGACAGCGGCGGCTGCGCGATCCCGAGCCGCTGCGCGGCCCGGCCGAAGTGCAGTTCCTCGGCCAGCACGACGAACTTCCGGATGCTTTCGGAGTCGAGCAGGCCGCGGACGGCGATGTCGTCCGGGCGGGCGGGCGGCGTCTCTGGCGGCGCGGCCGGCACACGGCCTGGCTCGGTATTCACGCTTGTAAGCCTAGGCGACCGCGGCTGAGTCGATACCCGGAGGGTATCGACGGGTACCCAGATGGTGTTGGACGCCCGGCCCGGCCAGCGGCAGCATAGAGGCATGAACGGACAGACAATCGCGCTGGTCACCGGGGCGAACAAGGGAATCGGATACGAGATCGCGGCCGGGCTCGGCGCTCTCGGCTGGACGGTCGGCGTCGGCGCGCGGGACATCGGGCGCGGGGAAGCCGCCGCGCAGAAGCTGCGGGCGAACGGCGTCGACGCGTTCGGCGTGCCGCTCGACGTCACCGACGACGCCAGCGTGGCCGCGGCCGCCCGGCTGCTGGAGGAACGCGCGGGGCGGCTCGACGTGCTGGTCAACAACGCCGGGGTGACCGGCGGCGGCCAGCAGACGCCCACCTCGGTCGACCTCGGGGCGGTGCGGACGGCGGTGGAGACCAACGTGATCGGCGTCATCCGGGTCACCAACGCGCTGCTGCCGCTGCTGCGCCGCTCGGCGTCGCCGCGGATCGTGAACATGTCCAGCAGCGTCGGCTCGCTGACTTTGCAGAGCACCCCCGGACAGGAGACCGGGCCGGTTTCCGCCGCCTACTCACCGTCCAAGACATTCCTCAACGCCGTCACCGTCCAGTACGCCAAGGAGCTGAGCGGCAGCGGCATCCTGATCAACGCCGGCTGCCCGGGCTTCTGCGCCACCGACCTGAACGGGTTCCGCGGTACCCGCACACCCGAGCAGGGCGCGGCGATCGCGATCCGGCTGGCGACCCTGCCCGACGGCGGGCCGAGCGGCACGTTCTCCGACGACGACGGTCCGGTTGCCTGGTGACCCGGGCCAGGGGCGGCCGGCCTGGACGCCGGCTGGCCCGGGGGGCCATGGCCGCCTCCGCGGGTCAGCCGCCGTCGTTCGGGATGACTACCTTGATGCCCTGAGCGGCGAGGACCTCGGCGCTGATCGCGCCCAGCTGCTTGAACTCCTCGGCGGACAGGGCGGCGATGAGCAGCTCGCGGACGGCGGCGACGTGGCCGGGGGCGGTCGCCTGGACCTTCTGCCAGCCTGCCTCGGTGAGGACGGCGTTGATGAAGCGGCCGTCGCCCGGGCACGACTCGCGGCGGACCCAGCCCTTGGCCTCCAGACGGCTCACCACGTGGCTCAGCCGGGACAGCGACCCGCTGGCCATCGCGGCCAGCTCGCTCATCCGCAGGGTGTGGCCGGGCGCTTCGGACAGGCCGGACAGCACGAGGTAGTCGAAGTGGTTGATGCCCGCTTCGCGTTGCAGCTGGGCGTCTAGCGCCGCCGGAAGCCGCAGCATCAGCGCGACGATAGGGCGCCAGGCCGCCTGCTGTTCATCGCTGAGCCACTCCATACATACCATTGTATAGCGTTGCTTGATGCTTCAATAACGATCGGGTCACTACCGGACCCAGTTGACCCTTCAAGCAGTAGCCCGCTATAGTTGAAGCGTCAAGTTACTGACCGGGCAGTTCCGCCGGTGCGGCAGTACGGAGGCAGTCATGGCCGGAAGCTCGATCTTCGATCCGCTGGTGCCGGCCGGGGCATACGACTCGTTCGTGCTCGACGCCGCCCCCCGGTCGGCCGCGCAGCGCCGGTGGCAGCCGTCGGACGGGGCGCTCCCCGCCCTCTACATCGGGCACGGGGCGCCGCCGCTGCTGGACGACGCGCTGTGGATGTCGCAGCTGGCGCGGTGGACGCTCGCGATGCCGAAGCCGCGCGCGGTCCTGATCGTGTCCGCCCACTGGGAGGCGGCGCCGCTGATGCTGTCCGCCCCGGGGGCGGCCACGCCGCTGGTGTACGACTTCGGCGGGTTCCAGCCGCGCTACTACACGCTGACCTACCCGACGCCGGACGCGTCGGCGTTCGCGGCCGAGGTCGCCGCGCTGATGCCGGACAACGCGCCCGCGCACCAGCACCCGAGCCGCGGGCTCGACCACGGCGCCTGGGTGCCCGCCAAGGTCATGTACCCGCTGGCCGACGTGCCGGTGCTGCAGCTGTCCATCCCCACGTCCGACCCCGGCGGCCTGCTCGCGCTGGGCGCCCGGCTGCGGCCGCTGCGCGAGTCCGGCGTGCTGGTCATCGGGTCCGGGTTCCTCACCCACGGGCTGCCGTTCCTCACCCCGTCGACGATCACCGACAACGTCGCGCCGGGCTGGTCGGCGGACTTTGACCAGTGGGCCGCCGAGGCGCTGGGGCGGGGGGACGTGGAGACCCTGGCGAACTTCCGCCGGGCGCCGGGGATGCCCTACGCGCACCCGACCGCGGACCACTTCCTGCCGCTGTTCGTCACCCTCGGCGCCGCCTCCGACCCGGCCGCGCCGGTGGCGAGCGTCATCGACGGGTACTGGATGGGGCTGGCCAAGCGCTCGTTCCAGGTGACCTGACCGGTGCGGGGCGGGGCCGGGGTTGCGGGGCGGTTAGTCGCTGGTGAGGAAGGCGCGGACGCGGGCGGTGTAGGGGGCCACGTCGTAGCTGGCCACGTAGGCGCTGGCGGTGCGGACCGGGTCGCTGAAGAAGTAGTACTCGTAGAGGGCCTGGCGGCTGGCGAAGGCGGACGCGCAGGTGTCCCAGACGAGGCGGAACAGCCGGACCCGCTCGGCCCCGGTGAGGGCGGCGGCCTGCAGGTAGGTGCGGCCGAGCATGCCGCCGGATTTCTCGGCCCAGACCCGGAACGCCTCCCGCCGCTTGACCAGGTCGCCGGCCGTGCGGGGGACGAGGAACGAGGTGGCCACCGGGTCGCGGTGGACGGCGACGGGTAGGTCAGCAGATCCCGGCAGGCGGGGTCGTGCTGCCGGTCGAACAGGTTCGCGTAGGTCCGGACCACGCTCGCGGTGCTCCTTATCCGGAACGTAACCCGTCCGGCGTTCCGCCGGCAAGCCACGGCGGCCGCGGCTGACCTTGCCAGCCGGCTGACCTTGCCAGCTTGCCAGCCGGGCGGGTGGGGTGGTTGCCTGGTCACCGTGAAGACGCAGTGAGCGGCCGGTCCCGCGCCGAGTGGGTCTCGTACCTGCTCGAGCCGAAAAACTGGATCATCGCCACCACCCTCGCCGTCGGCTGGTACTCCGGCGCCGCCGCCGGGCTGGCCTGGGGCGCGGTGGCCGCGCTGTTCGCCGGGGTCCTGCCCACGCTGTTCATCAACCGGGGGGTGCGCGACGGCCGGTGGGCCGACCGGTACGTCGGCGCGAAGCGCCCGCGGCTGATCGTGCTCGCCTTCATCCTGGCGTCGGTCGGCGCGGGCCTGGCCCTGCTGGCCGGGCTGGGGGCGCCGGAAGAACTCACCTGGTACTTCGGCTGCCTGCTGGTCAGCGTCGCGGTGCTGGCGGCGATCACCACGGTATGGAAGATCTCGATCCACTGCGCGGTCGCGGCCGGGTCGGTGACGATCCTGGCACTGGTGCTCGGCTGGTGGGTGACGCCCGCTTACCTGCTGGTCGCGCTTACCGGGTGGTCCCGGATCGTCCTCCGGGACCACACGACCGCCCAGGTGGCCGCGGGCTCGGTGCTCGGCGCGGCGGCCGGCCTGCTCACCTACGCGATCATCACGCACCGCTGAGGTCAGGTGACCCGGCCCGGTATCGGCCGCGGCGGCTACACGCTGCTGGCCGCGGCGACGGCATCCCGGCTCGCGGTCAACACCGCCCCGGTGGCCCTGGTCCTGCTGGTGATCACCCGGACCGGGGACGCCCGCCTGGCGGGGCTGCTGGTGGCCGCGTTCACCGTGCCCACGCTCGTCGCCGGCCCGGTGCTCGGCGCCTACCTGGACCAGCTGCGGCGCAAGCGGCTGCTGTTCGCAGTGAGCCAGGCGGTGCTCGCCGCCGACCTCGCCGCGGTGCTCGCGCTGGCCGGCCGCGTCCCCAGCGGAGTGATCGCCGCGCTGGCCTTCCTGGCGGGCGTGACCGCACCCGTGCTGACCGGCGGCTACAGCAGCCTGGTGCCGCAGGTGATACCGCCGGGCGCGCTGGGCCGGGCCAACGCGCTCGACTCGGCCAGCTACGGCCTGGCCGACATCGCCGGCCCGGCCATCGTCTCCGCGCTGGCCGGGGTGCTCGGCGCCCCGGCGGGTTTCGCCGGCCTGGTGGCGGTCGCCGCGGGGGGCGTG
>DASWUW010000570.1:0-2036 GCA_036406335.1 Trebonia sp. | reverse complement strand
GGGTCGCCTTGATCGTCGTGGGGAGCATGGAGTATCAAAGCGCCAGCGAGATAAGTGATCGTGCCCCGCTCAAACGGTCTGCCGGACCGCCGGCCGATATAGCCGCTCGTCCAGCGTCCACACATGGCCGGTCGGTCCGGCCGACATGGTCGAGGTCCGAACCGGCCAGCAGAAGTTTTATACTCTAGCCGCCGAGTGGCACTATACCGTGACTAAAGCACAACACAGCCTGCGGGGGTGTGCCCAGATTTTGTGGCGGCTGGCGGTACGATGACCCCTGGGGCAGGTCGTTCGGAGGTTCCCGTGGATAAGGACGCCCTCAAACGGCAGTTGACCGAGCGGTTCGAACAGTCGCTGGAGGCTGCCCTGGCGGCCGTGGACGCCGCGCCCGACGGCCAGTGGATCGCGGCCAGTGAGTGGGAGGTGCGGGACATCTTCCAGCGGCTGACGGCCGACTGCTTCGGCCGGCTGGTCCAAAGCCGGATCGACCGGCTGCCGCCTGCGACGCAGGCGGCTTTCCCCCCCGGCGGGCGGCCCGGCGGGCGGCCCGGCGCTGGCGGCGGCGGCGGCCGTGCGGGGCAAGGGCAGCCGCCCGGTGCGGGTGTTGACGGCCGACGGGGCGATTGACCTGCGGCGGCCGTACGTCTGGGGGCCGGGCGTGGGCGGGTCGTGCCCGGCCGACGCGGCGGTGGGGATCGACCGGGGGCGGACCTCGCCCGGGGCGAGGGAGATCGTGTGCCGGCTGGGGGTCGTCCAAGACTTCGGCCAGGCGGCGGCGGACGCCGGGCGGATCGGGAACGTGCCGGTGTCCAAGGAGACGCTGCGGCTGCTGGTGGAGGGCGAGGCGGCGGCGGTGGCGCGGGGCCGCAACGGCGGGGCGATCCCGGCCGCCTGGACCAGCGCCGACGCCCAGGTCCGGACCGACGCCGGGGCCGTGGTGACCCGGGTGTACGCCGGGGTCGACGGCGTGATGGTCCCGATGGTCACGGCGGCCGAGAAGGCCAAGCGACGCCGGGACCAGTCGGTCCGCCGGCAGCGGCGGTCGGCGGCGGGCGTGGGTAACGCCCGGCCCTTGCCGCCGGCCCGGCCCGGGGCCGACGAGGGGTTCAAGGAGGTCAAGGTCGGCCTGTTCTACGACCAGGCGAAGTCCCGCCGCCACGCGTTCGTGACCGAGCGGGACCACGCGGCGTTCGGGGCGCTGCTGAAGGCGCACGCCGCCCAGGTCCGGTTCGGGGAGGCCGACCAGAGCATCTCGCTGACCGATGGGGCCAAGTGGATCGCCGGCCGGATCTGCCAGGCGCTGGTGCTGATCAAGGTGATGCTGCTGGACTTCTACCACCTGAGCCAGCACGTCCACGCGGCGGCCAAGGGGTGCTTCGGCGAGACGCCCGCGGCGGCCGCCTGGGCCGCCGCCCGGCTGGCCGAGTTCAAGCACGCGGGCGCGGGGCCGGTGCTGGCGGCGATCGACGCGCTGGGCCGGACCGTCCGGTCCCCGGCCAAGCGGCGGGCCCTGCGCCAGCTGCGGGACTACGTGGTGGGCCGCCTCGACATGCTCGACTACCGCACGGCCCTGGCCAACGGGTGGGACATCGGCTCGGGCCCGACCGAGGCGGCGTGCAAGACGCTGACGCTGCGGCTCAAGCGGCCGGGCATGAAGTGGGACCGGGACCACGCCGGGTCGATGATGAACCTGATCGCCCTCTACGAGAGCGGCCAAGGCAAGGCTTACTGGGCCTCAGCGGCGTGACGCCACAAAATCTGGGCACACCCGCGCGCTTGGGCGTGGCCAGATTTCGCGGCAGGGGCTTCCAGTCCGTGGGCGTGTACCCGATGCCAGTCGGCGGTACCCCGTCGCCACAACACGGAGCGTCGCGATCTCCCGTGCCTTCAGGGAGTCGTCGAAAGGGCGCTGCGCTTCGTGCCGCCGGCTCTTCCTCATCGCGACCTCGACACGCATTCTCCAGGCACATTCGCACCCTCGTGTCAAATCGACGGTTTCGGGTAACATCCGCTTGAGCATCGTGGCTGCCGGGTTG
>DASWUW010000569.1:0-3013 GCA_036406335.1 Trebonia sp. | reverse complement strand
GCCGCTCGATGATCGCCGCCGCCTGGCCCTCTACGGACAGGCCGCGCTGCCAGGCCGCCAGCTCTTCCGCCATGGCGCAGTGCTCGGTCTCGAGGGCGAGCGTCAGCTCGATGGCGGCCCGCAGCCGGTCCCGGTCGGAGGCGCCCGACGGCGTGCCCCGGGTCAGGGCCAGGTACTCGGCCAGTCCGTCGCGAAGCTCGTCGACCGCCAGCACCGGCTCGGTGCCGAGCAGCAGGTTGTCCAGGCCCAGCAGGAAGAAGGCGTAGTGCACACCCGCCACCTCAGGCAGGAAGCTCGCCGGGAGCCGCGACAGCGACAGGTAGAACAGCGCGTGCAATGCGGTCAGCGGGCGGGTCTGCGCCCGGCGGCCGAAGTCAAAGGAGTCGATCTCCGGCAGGAACACGCCGGCGTCCTCGAATGCCCGCCGCCGCAGGTGATACCAGCTGAGCTGCGGGCTGCCCTCGCCCTGGAGCAGGAAGTACTGCCCGAAGAGCCGGTTCACCGCCGCTGCGGGCTGCGTCGCCGGCTGAGATACGGTGTCCAGCCAGCAGCCGGCTAGCAGCGTCAGCGGCGCCCGCTGGCGGAGCAGGCTGTCTCGGATCTCCGGGCCGATGGCCAGGGCAGCTAGCCGGGCCGCCAGGCCCGCGCGCACGGCCAGTACCTGCTGGACCAGGTCATCGGCCTCGCATTCCTCTTCCTCCTGATCCGGCTCCGGGTGACCGGAGTCAGCGGGGCCGGCCGGCCCGAAGAAGGCAGCGATTACCCGGCGCGCCACCAGCAGCCCAGCCTCGGACTCCTGGTCGAGCAGCAGCCGGTGGAAGGCGGCCCGCGGGCCGTCGGCCAGCACCGCCGCCGCGCCGTCACGGGCCCCCGGGCTGAATTCGAAGTTGGCGACCGGCAGCGATGTGGTCGTGTCAAGGTGCTCGATAGCTGGCACTGCGTCCTCCCGTAGTGTGTCCGGAGCGGTTATGCGCACGCGCGGAGCAGGACTCCGTACCTGGATCCGGGCAGGCTGACCGCGAGCAGGTAGCGCCCGCCGTCGCGCACCTGTCCGGCCGCAGCGCGGTCGACGAGGTTGATCAGGGGATCGGCGGCGAAGCAGTGGCCGGTGCGGGCGATATTGCGGGTGTCCACCTGGCCCGGGGCAAAGCCGGCCTGCCGTTCCTTGGCTAGCAGCAGCGGGGTGAAGATGTTGGCCGGCAGCAGCGCGTCGAGCTCGGCCAGCCCTAGGCCCTGCGGCTTCAGGAGCTCCTGGTTGACCAGCCGAGCAAGGTCAGAGCTGATCTCGTGCGACCAGTCGAGGTCGCTGTTGCGCTGGGCGCAGGCACACGCGGTCACCTCGTAGGACGGCGTCCCGTAGCCCTGGCCCGAAACCAGACAGCTGGCGGCGCCATCGCTGAACAACGCGAAGGTCTCCGCCCGGTCCCGCTCATCGCGGACCTTGTCCGTGGTGACCACTAGGACGGTGCGCCGCCGTCCTGCCGTCACCAGCGCTGACGCGATATCGATGGCGACCAGCAGGTTGCTGCAGCGGTTCAGTGTCAGGCCGGTAAAGGCAGTGTCAGGCAGCCCCAGGCCGCTGGTGACCTGTTCGACGAAGCTGCCGTGCACGCGGGCATTTCCCGGGAACTCGGTCGAGCACAGGATCAGCTCGTCCACGGCTGCAGGATCGGCCCCGGTCGCCTCAAGCGTTGCCCGGCCGCTTTCCACGGCCAGCCCGGCCAGGTCGCGGTGGGTCCGCCAGACCGTTCCCCAGCCCCACAGCCGGGGATTCATCGCCATGCGCAGTTCCCTGGCCCTCTCGGCTAGGCCGGGAATTTCGGAGTACGGGACCTCATCCTCCCCGAGCACGTAGCAGGCTCCGCTAAGCAGAGCCTGCTCCCCGGTCACGAGTCCCCCGCGCGCGGCCACAGGGCGTTGACCTCCGCGTAGCTCAAGGTGCCGCCGGAGTAGCCAAAGGTGCCGTGATCGTAGACTTCACGGGCCGCGGCCAGAGCGGCGCTCAGCGCCGCCCGGGCAAACGACGAGCCGACGCTGACCCGCCGCACGCCGCACGCGCTCAGCTCGGCCACCGTCAGGGCTGACGAGCTGCCCGCGAGCACGTTGACTGGTTTCTTGAGCGCAGCGCAGACTTCCCGGATCGCAGCCGGGCCCGGCAGGGCCGGGGCGTAGAGGACGTCCGCTCCGGCCTGCTCGTAGGACCGCAACCGGGCAATGGTGTCGTCTAGGTCGGGCCGGGCATGGAGGAAGTTCTCGGCCCGGGCGGTGAGGACGAAAGGGTAGTCGAGCGCGTGGGCCGCCTCCGCGGCGGCCGCGACCCGCTGCACCGCCTCTTCCACCGGGAAAATCGGATTCGCGGGATCACCGGTGGCATCCTCGATCGAGCCGCCGACGGCGCCCGCCCCCGCGGCCAGCCGGATCGTTTCGGCGACCTCGGACGGAGTGCGGCCGAAGCCGCTCTCCAGGTCGGCCGAGACCGGGAGGTGCGTGGCCGCGGCGATCACCGCGACGTTGGCCAGCGTTTCGTCCCGGGTCACCAGGTTCCGGCCGTCGGCCCGGCCCAGGGCGAACGCCACCCCGCCGCTGGTCGTGGCCAGCGCCGGATAGCCCAGCTGAGTGAACACGCGGGCGGTGCCCGCGTCCCACGGGTTAGGCAGCACGAAGGTGGGCCCCTCGTGCAGCTGGCGGAACTCCACCGCCCGGCGGTACTGATCGGCGAAGTCAAGCGTCATCGGTACGTCCTTCTGCTCGTACTGGCCCGGTCTGGCCGAGCCGGAAGACCTGAGTGGCAGACGAGGAGGGATCGCCCGGGCGGACCTGCAGCTCGCCCCGGGCGGGCAGGGCGACCACGGCTGCCACCGTGCGTTCCCGGCGGATGTCACCGTTGTCCCGGACGCAGATGGGCGGGGCTGCCAGGAGCTCGAAGTGCTGCTCGGCGTCGGCGTCGGCAGGCAGCTGGCCCAGTCGCCGGCGGCAGCTGTCGAGGCGGCGGCGGGAGGAGTTACCCGCGAAC
>DASWUW010000568.1:0-4462 GCA_036406335.1 Trebonia sp. | reverse complement strand
CCACCTGCGGATGGGGCCCTGGCTCGCCTCGGCAGGCCTCAGCGTCATCGCGATCGACGGGCCCTCGCGCTCGGGTCGCGCCTGCAGTGCGCGATGACGAGGCATCCTGGCAGGATTTCATCAGGCTCAGTGCGGCCGTTCGTCGATGATGCGGCGCATCTTGCCCAGGGAGCGCTCGATGGTGCCCGGCTCCTGGACGGCGATGGCGGCGGTCACCCCGATGGTGTTCTTGATCAGGGCGGACAGCTGGGCGCCGGCCGCCTCGGCAACGTCCGGGGAGGCGTCCGGGCGGCGCTCGACGCAGACGGTCATCGCGTCCATCCGGCCGGGCCGGGTCAGGTGCAGCTGGAAGTGGGGGGACAGGGCCGGGACGCGCAGGATGAGCTCCTCGACCTGGGTGGGGAACAGGTTGACGCCGCGCAAGATGATCATGTCGTCGCTGCGGCCGGTGATCTTCTCCATCCGGCGCATGGTGCGGGCGGTGCCCGGCAGCAGCCGGGTGAGGTCGCGGGTGCGGTAGCGGACGACCGGCATGGCCTGCTTGGTGAGCGAGGTGAAGACCAGCTCGCCCGGCTCGCCGTCGGGCAGCACTTGCCCGGTGACCGGGTCGACGACCTCGGGGTAGAAATGATCTTCCCAGATGTGCAGGCCGTCCTTAGTCTCCACGCATTCCTGGGCGACGCCCGGGCCCATGACCTCGGACAGGCCGTAGATGTCGGTGGCGTCCAGGCCGGCCCGGGCCTCCATCTCGGCTCGCATCTCGTTCGTCCACGGCTCGGCCCCGAAAATGCCGAACTTCAGCGAGCAGGCGGCCGGGTCTAGACCCTGGCGTTCCATCTCGTCCATGATCGCCAGCATGTAGGACGGGGTGACCATGATGATGTCGGGGGCGAAGTCGCGGATCAGCGTGACCTGCCGCTCGGTCATCCCGCCGGAGACCGGCACGACCGTGCAGCCGAGTTCCTCCGCCCCGTAGTGCGCGCCCAGGCCGCCGGTGAACAGCCCGTACCCGTAGGCGTTGTGCAGCAGGTGCCCGGGCCGGCCGCCCGCCGCGCGGATGGAGCGGGCCATGACGCGGGCCCAGGTCCTGATGTCGCCCGCGGTGTAGCCGACGACGGTGGGCCGCCCGGTGGTCCCCGACGAGGCGTGGATGCGCGCCACCTGCTCACGCGGGACCGCGAACATCCCGAACGGGTAGTTGTCGCGCAGCGAGGCCTTGGTCGTGAACGGGAACATGGCCAGGTCGGACAGCTCCCGGCAGTCGTCGGGATGGACCGCGGCGACGTCGAACATCCGCCGGTAGTACGGCACGTTGTCGTAGGCGTGCCGCAGCGACCACCGGAGCCGCTCCAGCTGCAGTGTCCGCAGTTCGTCGACGGACGCGGTCTCGATCGGCTCCAGTTCGCCGGCCGTGGCGGCGGTCGCGGTCATGAGAGGCTCCTCAGGCGTCGTAATCCACGGTGATCTCGTCGCTGCTGGGCTGGGCCTGGCAGGTCAGCACGTAGCCGGCCTCAATCTCGCGTTCCTCGAGTGCGTAGTTGCGGCGCATAACCGCGGCCCCGCTGGTGACTTTCGCCCGGCAGGTGCCGCAGACGCCGCCCTTGCAGGCGAACGGCAGATCGGGCCGGACCCGCTGGGCTCCGTCGAGGACGGCCGTGCCCGGGGGCAGCGTGAGGGTGGAGGAGCGCCCGTCCAGGATCACCGTCAAAGAAGCGCCGTCACCCGCCGCGACCTTCTCGTGCACCAGCTCGACCGGGGGCTCGTCGCCGACCCAGAACAGCTCCCGGTGCACGTTCAACCCGGAGACGCCCAGTTCCCCGAGTACCTCCGCGGCCCCGGTGACCAGACCGAACGGGCCGCACAGCCACCAGTGGTCTACGCCGGGAACGGGAAGCGTCAGCGGCAGCAGCCGCCGCAGCCGATCCGCGTCGAGCCGTCCGCTGTACAGCTCGACCTCCTGCGGCTCCCGCGACAGCACGTGCACCAGGTGCATCCGGGCGGGATGAGCGTCCTTGAGGTCGGCGACCTCGTCGGCGAACATGACCGTGTCGCTGCGCCGGTTGCCGTAGAGGAGGGTGACGGTCGACTTGTCGTCGGCGGCCAGCACCGAGGCGGCGATCGACAGCATCGGCGTGATGCCGGAGCCAGCCGCGATCAGCACGTGGCGGCCGGGAGTGCCGAGGTCGGGGAAGAACGTGCCCCCCGGTGCCTGCACCTCGACGGTGTCGCCCGCGCGCACCTGGTGCACCAGCCAGCCGGAGACCGCGCCGCCGGGTACCTCGCGCACGCCGATCCGCGGGGCCGCACCCGCCGGCGCGCAGATCGAGTACGAGCGCCGCTCGCCGCCGCGGCGGACAGTCAGCGACTGACCCGGGGCGAACGCGAACGCGTCCGCCAGCTCGCCGGGCACCTCGAACCTGATCGCGGCGGAGTCCGCGGTTAGCGGCTCGACGTCCGCGACGGTGAGCGGGTAGAAGTCGGTGCGCGAACGGGCGGCGGCTTTCACAGGGACTTAACCCCCTCGAACGGCTCGCCGCAGTCCTCACAGCGGAAGAGCGACTTGCACGCGGTGGCACTGAACTGAGCCGTGCGGCGCGTCCGGGCTGAGCCGCAACGCGGGCAGCCCGGCGTTTCCGGCGGCCCGAAGCTGAGTGTCAGCGGCACTGGTCCCTCCCGCCGGGGCGCGGGGGCCGGCGGGGCGATGCCGGCGGCGGCCAGCTTGCGGTGGCCCTCGGCGGTGATCCAGTTGCTGCTCCACGCCGGAACCAGCTGCGTCTTGACCGTCACCTGGTCGAACCCGGCGGCCGACAGGCGCCGGCCGATATCGGCGCTGATCTCCCGCATGGCCGGGCAGCCGCTGTAAGTCGGCGTGATCGTCACCGTGACGCCGTCCGCGCTCAGCTCCACGTCGCGCAGGATGCCGAGGTCTTCCACGGTGACCATGGGCAGCTCGGGGTCGGGGGTGGCCGCGGCCGCGTCGTAGGCGGTGCCGGGTGAGGCGAACGTCGCGGTCACCATGTCGCCTCCGGGTCGGCCCGGGCGACGGACTGCAGCTCGGCCAAAATGTAGCCCATCGCCTCGGTGTGCACGCCGTCCCGTCCGGTGCGCCCGCCGACCGGGGCCAGCGGCCGCGCGTCCGGCCGGTCCAGGCCGGCTGCGGCCAGCACGGTGTCGAAGACCGCGTCGACCGCACCCGGAGCCACCGTTGCCAGCGCGTCCGGGTCGGGCCGCGAGAGCTCGCCGGCCAGCGGCCAGACGGCGCTCAGGCCGCGCTGCATGCGCTGGCGGGAGAGGCCGGTGCCGTCGCCCAGCCGGACCACCCACCGGGCGGCGTAGTCCCGGTGGTAGGCGAGCTCGTGGACGCCCTTGGCCGCGATCGCGGCCAGCACCGGGTCGGGGCAGTGCGCCAGTTCCTCGAACAAAGCCAGCCGCCAGGTGGAAAAGACCAGCAGCCGGGCGACCAGCTCGGCGAAGTCGGCGTCGGCGTACTCGGCCAGCCGCACGTTCCGGAATTCTTTCTCCGTGCGGAAGAAGGCGAGCTGGTCCTCGGTCTGGCCGAGGACGGTGCCCGCCCGGGCCAGCAGCATCCGGGCCTGGCCGAGCAGGTCGAGCGCGATGTTGGCCAGCGCGGTTTCCTCTTCCAGCTCGGGCATCCGGGTGACCCACTGCTGCAGCCGGTGGCTGTAGATCAGCGCGTCGTCGCCCAGGGCCAGGCAGTACCGGGCCAGGGCGGCCGGGTCGAGGCCGCCGGGAACCGACGTGTCGATGCCCGCCAGCGGGTCGGTGAACCCGGTGCCGAACGCCCAGCGGTCGCCCCCGTCATGGTCCTCGCTGAGCAGGTCGTACGGGTTGTCGCCAGATTCGGCGGGCTCAGTCTCGGTGTGCATGCCCCTCCCTCACATATGGGGGACGTCGTCGGGAATGTCGTAGAAGGTGGGGTGCCGGTACACCTTGTCGGCCGCCGGGGCGAAGAACGGGTCCTTCTCGTCCGGGCTGGAGGCGGTGATGCTCGCGGAGGCGACCACCCAGATGCTCACGCCCTCGTTGCGCCGGGTGTAGAGGTCACGGGCATGGTGCAGCGCCATCTCCGGGTCGGCGGCGTGCAGGCTGCCGACGTGCACGTGGTTAAGGCCGCGCTTGCCCCGCAGGAACACCTCGTACAGCGGCCAGCCCGACTCAGCCATGATGCGCCTCCGGGGTCAGCCGCTCCCGTTCGGGCTGACGGACCTCGGTTTTCCGGGCATGCGCCACCGCGGCCTCACGGACCCAGGCACCCTCGTCGTGCGCCGCCTTACGGCGGGCAACGCGCTCGGCGTTGCACGGGCCGTTGCCCGCCACCACCGCCCTGAACTCAGCCCAGTCGACCTCGCCGAAGTCGTAGTGCCCGCGCTCGTCGTTGCAGCGCAGATCAGGATCGGGCAGCGTCACCCCGAGCTTCTCCGCCTGGGGGACGCTCATGTCG
>DASWUW010000567.1:0-4262 GCA_036406335.1 Trebonia sp. | reverse complement strand
CCTCCGGCTCGCTTCCGGAACGTTCACCGTCAAGCCCGGAGCCGGCTTCCGCGGGTTCAGGCCCGGCCGCGGCCGGGTCCGGCTCGTTCGCGGGGCGGATGATCTCTGGCCGGGCTTCGGCAGCGCCAGCCTTGGCGAGCGGATGGCCGGCCGGGTCCGGGTCACCCGGGCCGGCCCCGGGAGCCGTCTCACCGCCGGAAGCCGTCTCACCGCCGTCGGCGGCCGGGGCGTTCTCGTCGGCCGACGCGCTCTCGTCGGCCGGATCGGCCTCGTCGTCGAGCCAGGAGTAGCGGGTCGGCCAGTCGTCGTCCTCGTCGCCGGAGACAGCGGTCGCGTCCGGGGTCGTCTGAGCAGCAGACCGTGCCGGGTCACCGGGCTCCGCGGTGTCCCGCGGGGCGTTCCAGGCCCAGGTGCCGCCCGCGGCGGCGGCGCCCGCGGCCGTACTGGCGGCGCCCGTACCGGCGGCGCCCGTACCGGCGGCCGACTCGCCCAGCCGGTCGAACCAGCTCCGCGGGGCGGGCCTGGCTTCCGGCGAGGCGGTCACCGGCGACTCGGCGGCGGCTGGCTGTGCAGCCTCCGCCGCATTCAGGTTCTCCCCGGCGGAGGCCCAGGAAGTGCGGGAAGTGCGGGAAGTGCGGGAAGTGCGGGCCGGGGAGGGCGCTGCCCACTGGTTCCTGACCGCGGGTTCCCTGCCTGACGGCACCGCATCCCCCGGGGGCGGCGCCAGCTCGGCCACCGGTGACGCGGCTGTCTCCGCGGACGGGGCAGCGGACTCGGTCCCGGCGAGGGCGGTGCCGGAGTCTGCCGCGATGGCCGCTTCCGCAGGCCGCGGTGTTACCGGCGTCGCCTTCCGGGAGCGGCGAGACCGGCTGCGGCCTTCTCCGGCGGGGACCGGCAGAACGGGGCTGGTGCCCGCACCCGCGGGCACTAGCCCCGTTCCGTTCCCGAAGGGCTCATCGCGCTTGACCAGCACTCCGACGGCGAGTGCGAGTAGCGAGACCGCACTGACCACAATCGCGAGATAGACAAGCACCAGCTTGCTGGTGGCAATGCCATCGATGAGTACCCCGATGGCGACCGCGACCGACGCGGCGCTGAACCGGATCACCTGGTTATCTCCTCCGGTCCGGCCGCGCCAGACTACTGCCTACCGCCCGATCAGCGGCCGTCCTGGCGGAAGCCGCCAACGTGCTCGGGAACCGCGTACTGAGCCGTGGTGGGTGCCTGACCACTCGGCGCACCGCTGCGCAGGGCCGCGGACTGGCCGAGGCCTGCCGGAAGCTGCGACGGGGCGGGCGGTGCGGCCGGAGGCATGGCGGGGAAGGTACCGCTGTCGGTAACCCCGGCCTCGAGGTCGCGCAGCTGGCCTTCCAGGTAAGCCTTCAGCCTGCTGCGGTACTCGCGCTCGAACGCGCGCAGGTCGTCGACCCGCCGCTCGAGCTCCTCGCGCTGGGTGACCAGCGAGCCCATTGCCTGGCGGTGCCGCTCCTGGGCATCCCGCTCCAGAGACTCGGCCCGGGCCCGGGCGTCACCGGTGATCTGCTCCGCCTGGCGGCGGGCCTTGGTGAGCACCTCGTCCGCCTCACGGCGGGCGCGGCCGAGGGTCTCGTCCGCCTCGCGGCGGGCGTCGGCGATCGCCTGGTCGGCGGTCTGCTGGGCCAGCGAAAGCACCCGGGCGGCCGTGTCCATGTTGTCTTCGGAGTGATACGACCGCGGCGGCGGTGGCTGCTCCATCGGGTCCGGGGCCATCGTGTCCGGCCTTGGGTCGGACAGCGGTGAGCTCAGCGCCATGACCGGCTTGCCGCCGCCACGCAGGACCTCGGCAAGCTTGGACCGGAGTTCCTCGTTCTCCTGGATCAACCGGTCGAGCTCAGCCTCGACCTCGTCGAGGAAGGCGTCGACCTCTTCCTCGTCGTAGCCGGGCCGGAGCCTGGTCGTACTGAACTGCTTGTTCCGCACATCCGCGGGCGTCAGCGGCATCTTGTCTCCTCGGCGCGCTTGGCTGTGATCCCCAGCACCGTGTTCTGTCGAAGCACCGTGCCTCTCAGCACCGTGCCTGACCAGCACCGTACATGGTTCAGAGTCGCGGTACAGCTACCTCGAGCAAAATCAGTACCACGATGAACAGGACCATAAAGCTGAGGTCCAGTCTCACTCTACCTAGCGGGAGGGGCGGGATGTAGCGACGTAGCAATTTCAGTGGCGGATCGGTCAGAGTGAAAATCATCTCAGCGAGAAGCTTGACGACGCGCGGCGGGTACCAGGGGCGCGCGAGAGCACTGATCCAGCTGATTATTATGCATCCGATGAGCACGACGAGGTACAACGTCAGCACATAGGTAAGGACGACCTTCAGGATCTCCATCACATCACCGGCCCAGTCCTCGCTGCCTGACCGCGCCCGCTAGCTCTGGTTGAAGAAGCCCCGCTCGGCGATGCGCGCCTTGTCCTCTGCGGTCACCTCGACGTTGGCCGGGGAAAGCAGAAAGACCTTGTTCGTCACCTTATCGATGGACCCGCGCAGGCCGAAGATCAGTCCCGCCGCGAAGTCGACGAGCCGCCTGGCGTCGCTGTCGACCATCTCGGTCAGGTTCATGATCACCGGGGTGCCCTCACGGAAGTGCTCACCGATGGTCCGGGCTTCATTGTAAGTCCGCGGGTGGAGTGTGGTGATACGGGCGAGCTCCACCTGTCGCGGAGGAACCGGCTCCAGTGGCTGCTCGGGTACGTAACCGCCGTATTCCGCCGCTCGCACGGGGGCTGCCTCCGTCGCGTCCACCGGCTCGTCGTACTCGTCATACTCCCCGTACGCGTCATACGCATCTGGATACCGGCGGTCGTCCTCCACGAGGCCAAGGTAGACCGCCATCTTGCGCATCGCGCTGGCCATCCTTCAGTCCTCCGTCATGCCACGCCGAACGCGTCGCCGCGTAACGAACAGCTCTCAAGTGCCTTACGCGACGGACATTACCGGACGGGGAGCGATCTGTTGCCGAGCAACGCCGTACCAATTCTCAGGTGTGTCGCGCCGCAGGCGATGGCGGCTTCCAGATCTCCGCTCATGCCGGCCGAAACCACCGTAGCGGCCGGGGAGACCGCCTGGACGAGGTCAGAGAGCCGCCGGAGCGGAGCGAACGCGGACCACGGGTCCGCGCCCAGCGGGGCGACGGCCATCAGGCCGCCCAGGGTGAGCCCTTCGGCGGCTTCCACCGCCGCCGCGACCTCGGCCAGCCGGGCGGGCGGCACTCCCCCGCGGGCCGGGCCGGGACCGGGCGCGCCGGCGCCGGCGTCGGCGTCGGCGGGATCCAGGCTGACCTGGACCAGGCAGGCCAGCTCGCGGCCGGCCGAGCGGGCCGCCGCGCCGAGGGCGCGGACCAGGTGGGCGCGGTCGACCGACTGCACCACGCTGGCGTAGCGGGCCACGCCGCGGGCCTTGTTGGTCTGCAGCTGGCCGATGAAGTGCCAGGTGACCGGACCGGCACGGTCCGGCGCGGCGGCGACCTCAGCCGCCTTGGGCGCCGCCTCCTGGTCGCGGTTCTCTCCGAAGTCGGTCAGCCCCAGCCCGGCCAGGTGGAGCACGTCAGAGGCGGGGTAGGTCTTGGTCACCGCGATAAGCGTGAGCCCGGCCGCGTCCCGGCCGGCCGCCGCGCAGGCAGCGTCGACCCGGGCCCGGACCGCCGCGAGGTTGCGGGTCAGCTGTTCCCGCCGGGTGCCCGGTACGGCCCCGGGCGGGGGGCTCACTTGAGGAAGTCGGGGACGTCCAGGTCGTCTTCCTCTTCGAAGACCACCGGGCGGCGCCGGCCCGCGTTCACGTCGAACACCTTGTCCGGCTTGGCCCGCCCGGAGTCCTTCCAGCCGGGCGCCTCGCCGGTACGGTCGCGGTCGTAGCCGCCGTAACCGGGCTTGGAGGAGTACTCCTCGTCTTCTTCGGACACGAACGAGACCGGGGCGGGCGCGTACCCCGACGGGGCATCGGACGCGGCCGCCGGCGCGGCGGGCGACTCGGCGCCCGGGCCGGGCCCGCGGCCGTGACCGTCAGCGGCCACCTGACCGTGGCTGTCGCCCCCGCTGACCGGGGGCGGGGTGGCGGGCGGCCCGGCGTCGTACCCGGTGTCCGCGGCCGGTCCGGCGTCGAAGGCAGGCGCGGGCGTGGCCCACGAGCGCGCGCCGTTGACCTCCGCGGAGGTCGGCGCCGGGGCGGCGGGCGAGTTGGCCGACCGGGGATGAGCCGATCCGGGACCGGGAGTGGCGGGACCGGGAGA
>DASWUW010000566.1:0-1781 GCA_036406335.1 Trebonia sp. | reverse complement strand
CCCCGAGCGTCAGCAGGCACGCCCCGCGGTGCCCGATGCGGCGCCGGGCCGCAGTCAGCGGCCGCCTCACGCCGGGCTGCCCGGCCCGTCCGCCCGTCATGCGATTCCGGCCATCAGCAGCCCCGGTGCCGCCGCAGCCGAGGCCGCGCCGGCGAACTGGACGTCCAGGCCCCAGTAGCCGCTGTCGTACTGGCTGGACGGGTAGGCGAGGCTCGTGGCCGGGCTGTAGTAGCCCTGCGCGGCGCTCCCGCCGCCGCCCGGCGCGGACAGCGGCCCGCTGGTCACCCCGGCCGACCCCGCGCCCGTCGACCAGTACGAGTCGGTGAAGTAGTAGCTGAGGTTCGTCCCAAACACCGCCGCCATGTACTGCGTGCTCACGGCCAGCGCGGGGTCCGCGGTAAACGGGGCGGTCACCCAGCCGGACCCCGCCCCGCCGGACCAGGCGGGCACCTGCGAGGTAACCAGCGCCTGCCCGGTGACCGTGTAGAGCGCAATCTGGGACGGCAGCACCGTCGACCCCGGGGGCGAGTAGAACGCGATGTCCGGCAGCGTCCCGGCCTGGCTGGTCTCGACCAGCAGGCCGAGCGTGCCCGTGTTAGTGGCCGTGCTGCCGCCGCTGGGCGCCGCCCCGCCGAACAGGGTGTAGCCGGTCCCGCTGCCGCCCCCGGTCCCCCCGCCTCCGCCGGCCGAGGCGCCGCGGGCGAACCAGGAGACGTTGTCGACCGTCGCCACGTAGTTCGACGGGGCGGCGCCCGCATCGTAATTCGTGCCGAAGTAGAAGGAAACGGCGTTCTCGTTGGTCACGCCGGTAACGGTGAAGCTCGCGATCTCCGTCCACGTGACCCCGTCAGGCGACTTGTAGACGTGGACGTCGTTGGTGCCGTTGAGGTTGTAGTTGCCCATCGCGAGCCAGTCGCCGTTATTCCACGTGCTCAGCCCCAGGATGTTCTGGTTCCCCGCGTTGTTGGCGGTGGCCGCCCCGGTCCCGGCCCAGCTGTACCACTGCGCGCGGATCGGGAACGTCTGGAATTCCCAGTAGTTCCCGAGCGTGACGCCGTTGTCGGTGACGCCGAAGAACCACATCGTCCCGGCCGAAGCCGTCCCGGCCTGCGACAGCTGCAGCGCGAAGATCCCGTTGGCCAGGTTGTACGGGGCCTTGACGACCGCCACCTGCTCGTCGCCGCTGATCCCCTGGATGACCAGCTTCCCGCCGGTGACGGAGATGCCGTCGCCGCCGACCGGCACGTTCCAGACGGTCGAGTTAAGGACCGACCCGGTATTGAAGTTGTCGATGAGCGACTGCGTGTAAGTGGGCGTGCCCCCGCCGCCGGTCCCGCCGGTCCCGCCGCCTCCCCCGGTGCCGTAGGCCGCGGCCACCGCGGTGTTGTAGGCGGCCCACTGGGCCGACGTCATCTGCGGCAGCGCCCAGGCCGCGTCCTCGAATTCGAGGATGCCGCTGATCCCGGCGGTGTGCATGTCCGCGACGAAGCCGGCAATCGACTCCCCGCCGCTGGCCACCATCTGCGCGAGGTTCGTCTCGGCCAGGAAGATCGGGGAGGTCCAGCCCAGGGCCCGGATCGCCGTCACCGTCTGCTGGATCTGCCCGCTGAAGGTGCCGAGGCTGGCCCCGTACTTGGTTGTCGGGTAGCCGTCGATACCGACCATGTCCACGTAACTGGCGCCCGGCCACCAGGGCGATGGGTCGATCGTCGTCCCGCCGGTCCACGCCGAGCAGGCCCACATCCACAGCGCGAGCCCGCCCGCCGTGGAATTGATCTTGT
>DASWUW010000565.1:0-3517 GCA_036406335.1 Trebonia sp. | reverse complement strand
CTTGCCACCTCGTTGGTCACCGCATGCCCAGCGGGTCTGTGTGTCATGGCGGAACCGGCCGTCCAGCTCGATCCAGTAACCGAACTAGACCCTGACCTGGTGGTAGTCCACATAGATGACGTGGGTGACGCTAAGTTCACGGTTCCGCCGTTGCTGGTGGTCGAAGTCCGCTCGCCTAGTACCGCGCTCATCGACCTGAACCGGAAGAAGGCAGCCTACGAAAGGTTCGGTGTCCCGTCGTACTGGATCGTCGACCCAGAACCGAGTCGGCCCGAGCTCACCGTCTTCGAACTGCGCGGGAACAGCGGTTACGTTCTTGCGGCTACCTCGACGCAGCCGCTCACTCTATCGCAGCCGTTTCCGGAACCATTACTCCGGCCGACCTGACCAGAGGCCTGCTCCGCTAACCGTGGCCAGGTCAGCGACGGGGGAGTCGGTTCTCAGCCGGGCGGTGCGGATCTTCGAGGCGTTCACGCCGGATGACACCGTGCTGTCGGTGACCCAGATCGCGCGCCGGGCCCGGCTGCACCCGGCGACCGCGTCGCGGCTGGTCGCCGAGCTGGAAGCGCACGGCCTGCTGGCCCGGGAGCCGGACCGGCGGGTCCGGGTGGGCGTGCGGATGTGGGAGCTGGCGCTGCGCGCCTCGCCCGCGCTCGGCCTGCGGGAGGCGGCGATGCCGCTGATGGAGGACGCGCACGCCGTCCTCGGTCATCACGTGCAGCTCGGGGTGCTCGACGGGGACGAGGTGCTGTTCGTGGAGCGGCTGTCCGCTCCCGGTGCAGGCCGAGGTGCGCCGTCTGGAGTTCGCCTGCCTGCCGGGACACCTGCACGAGGACGCGCTCGGGATCGCGGTGCCGGTCCGCGACGGAGGCGGGGCGGTCATCGCCGCGCTCGCGGCCATCGTCCCGGTGGAAACCCCCCGGCAGGCGGTCACCGGCGGGCTGGCCGCCGCGGCCCGGGGCATCACCCGGGCCCGGGCGAATCCGGGGCGCTGAGGGAGGCCGCCGGTTCCGTTCTGCTCATTGAGTGAGAATCCCCTAGCGGGGCGCCGCGGCGCGGCGGATGATCCGGAAACCGTTTCTGGCCGACCCCTACGCGGTCCTGGCCGGGCTGCCGCGGGAAGCGCAGCCCGTCTTCTTCGCCCCGTCGATCGGCTATTACGTCCTCACCCGGTATGCCGACATCCAGCAGGTGTTCGCCGACCCGGCCGCCTACTCCGCGGCGGTCGCCCAGGCCCCGCTGGTGCCGATCGTGCCCGCGGCCCAGCAGATCCTGCTCGCCGGCGGTCACCCGCCGCAGCCGTCGATGGTCAGCCTGGACGAGCCGGAGCACGCCCGGCTGCGCAAGCCGACCGCCCGCGCGTTCAGCATGAAGCGGGTCACCGCCATGATCCCGGTCATCGAGGCCGTCACCGCCGCGCTGCTCGACGCCGTCGGCCCGGCGCCGGAGTTCGACCTGGTCGCCGCGCTCGCCTTCCCGCTGCCCGCCAGTATCGTCTTCTCCCTGATGGGCGTGCCCGAGCGGGACTGGGCTCAACTCAAGTACTGGAGCGGGTACCGCGCCGCCCTGGGCTGGCGGCGGCCGGCGCCCCAGGATCAGATCGAGATCGCCTCCGGCATGGCCGACTACCGGGCTTACCTGCGCCGGCTGGTCGCCGCGAAGGCCGGCGAACCGGGTGACGACCTGACCAGCGACCTGCTGGCCATCCAGCGGGAGAACCCGGAGCGGCTGACCCGGGAGGAGATCGCCTCCATCCTGTTCTCGCTGTCGTTCGCCGGGCACGAGACCACCACCGGGTTGATCGGCAACACCTTCCGGCGGCTGCTCGAGGTGCCGGACCGCTGGTCCGCCGTCGCGCGCGACCCCGGCCTGACACCGGCCGCGGCCGAGGAAACCCTGCGCTACGACCCTTCGGTACCGGTCTGGCGGCGGGTCACCACCCGGCCGGTCACGCTGGGCGGCGTGGCCCTCCCCGAAGGGGCCAGGCTCTTCCTGTGGCTGGCGGCCGCGGGCCGGGATCCCGCCGCCTTCAGCCAGCCGGATGACTTCGACCTGCACCGGCCCGACTCGGCCCGCCACCTGGCCTTCGGGCAGGGCCTGCACTTCTGCCTGGGCGCGAACCTGGGGCGGCTGGAGACGCAGATCGCGGTCGCCGCGCTGGCCGCCCGCTATCCCCGGCTGCGGCTGGCCCCGGGGCAGCAGCTCACCTTCCATCCCAACATCTCGTTCCGCGGACCCCAGGTGCTGCGGGTACGGGCGCAGTAGTCCTCAAGCCCCGGTCACCGGGGTCAGTTGCGCGACGACGGCGGCCAGGGCGGGGGCCTGGTCTTCCGGCGTGAAGTGGCGGCCGGGGACAAGCGTGCTGGTGCGGAGGCCGAGCGCTTCCTGTACGGCGAGCCGCCGGTCGGCCCGCAGCATCCGGTCGCCCTGCCCCAGCAGCAGCACGCTGCCCGCGGGGGTCAGCTGCACCCCCTCCCGGCGGCGGTGCAGCAGGGCAGCGCCCACCAGTTCCTCGAGGCGGCAGCGGGCGCCAGCCGACCGTCGACCTGGTGATCAAGTTCCTCGAGCACTTCGCCGCCATCAGCGACGCCATGGACGCCCAGGGCCTGTGGGACGACGCCGACGGGCTCTACTACGACCGGCTGCTCACCCCGGACGGGACCGCCGTGCCCCTGCGGTACCGGTCGATGGTCGGGATCATCCCCGCGCTGTCCGCGGCGGTGATCGACGAGAGCTGGATCACCGAGTCCCTCACCCTCGGCAAGCAGTTCGCCGGCCTGCTGCGCCGGCAGAACGGGGCCAGCCCGGAGGAGCTCGGCCAGCAGGGGCGCGTGCGCGGTGCCCCCGGCCAGCGCCACCTCCTGCTCAGCGTGGTCAGCGGTTCGGCCTCGTTGAATTCGATGCCGCCGACCGGCTCGGAGTAGTAGGCGCGGGTATAGCGCAGCGCGAATACCGTGTGCACGACTGTCCAGGACAGCACCACGCTCAGCAGGCCGAGCCCGAAGAGGTACGCCTTTATCCCGCCCGCGGCCTGGCCTGCCTTGAGCAGCGCGAAACCCACCGCCCCGAGCATCGCCGTGCCCGCACCGAGGACGACGAGTTCCGCGACGGCAGCGCTGGGATCCTCGCGCTGCGCCAGCGCGGCGACCCACCCGGCGCCGGCCCCGGCCAGCATGGCCCAGGTGACGGTTACCCGGGCCGAAGAGCGGTCCGCGGGGCTGCCGTTCATGCGGTCCTCCTGAAATCGGGGTAGATCGTCCGGTCAAGTGCAGCCGAGGGTGCCGCGAACTGGCCGACACCTGCGAGCAATAGCCCGATAGGTTTCCGTGCGGCTTAGCTGTAGGAGAGGCCGAAACCGTAGGGGTAAAGCGGGTCGGCGGTATCGGAAGGCAGGTCGGGACGGGAAGCCTCGACCGCGGCCATGGAACGGGGCAGTTCGAAGGGCAGGCGGCCCTGCGGGGCGGCGGCGCCGAACAGCACGTCGAGCAGGCAGTCTTCGGCGCAGCCGTAGTTGACG
>DASWUW010000564.1:0-2738 GCA_036406335.1 Trebonia sp. | reverse complement strand
ACAGCCTGCTCGCCCGGGGCATGTCCAACCGGGAGATCGCCGCGCAGCTGTTCATCACCCCGAAGACGGCCAGTGTCCACGTCTCCAACATCCTGGGCAAGCTGGGCGCGGCGAGCCGTACCGAAGCCGCCGCCATCGCCTACCGCGAGGGCGCCTAGCTAGCCTGGGGGCATGGACTTTTCCACACTCGGAGGCAGTGGCTGCGCGGTATCGCGCCTCTGCCTGGGAACGATGACGTTCGGCGCCGAGACCGACGAGGCCGGCGCGCACGCTCAGCTCGACCGCTTCCTCGAGGCGGGCGGCACTATGGTGGACACCGCCGACGTGTACGGCGGCGGGAGATCCGAGGAGATCATCGGCCGCTGGTTCGCCAGCCGCCCGGCCGACCTCACCGAACCCGTGGTGCTGGCCACCAAGGGCCGCTTCTCGTCCCTGCGGTCGGTCCCGCCAAACGGATCCGGACTGTCGGCCCGGCACCTGACCCGGGCGCTGGACGCCTCCCTGCGCCGACTCGGACGGGACTCGGTGGACCTGTACCAGGTGCACGCCTACGATCCGCTCACCCCGCTGGAGGAAACGCTGCGGACGCTGGACGGGTTCGCGCGGGCGGGCAAGATCCGCTACTGGGGGCTGTCCAACTTCACCGGCTGGCAGCTGACCAAGGCGGTGCACCTGGCCCGGGCCCTGAACATGGCCGCCCCGGTGACGATCCAGCCGCAGTACAGCCTGCTCGCCCGCGAGACCGAGTGGGAGATCGCGCCCGCCGCTGTGGACGCCGGCCTCGGCCTGCTGCCCTGGAGCCCGCTCGGCGGCGGCTGGCTGTCCGGCAAGTACCGGCGCGACCAGCGTCCGGCGGGCGCCACCCGGCTCGGCGAGAACCCGGACCGCGGCATGGAGGCCTACGACCGGCGCGCCACCGACCGGACCTGGGGCGTCGTCGACGCCGTGCAGCAGGTCGCGGAGGCCCGCGGCGTGTCCATGGCCGAGGTGGCGCTCGCGTGGGTGACGGCCCGGCCCGGGGTCAGCGCCACCATCCTCGGCGCCCGCACCGTCAGCCAGCTCGAGGCCAACCTGCGGGCCGCCGGACTGCGGCTCAGCCCGTCCGAGACCGCCGCGCTCGACGCCGCCAGCGACCCGCACCCAGCCGACTACCCCTACGGGGAGCTCGGCCTGGACCAGCGCGCCCGCACCCTGGCCGCCGGGGAGACGTGATACCCGCGTGAGAGCAGTTTCCAGGCTGGTGGGGCGGATGGCGGGGGTGCGCGCGCAGCTGGCCAGCGCGCCGCCGGACCACCGGGCCGTGGTGCCGGGCCCGGCACCGAGAGTCGTCGTGATCGGCGGTGGTATCGCCGGGGTCTCCGCGGCCGTGGTGCTGGCCGAACACGGCATCCCGGTGGTGCTGTGTGAAGCCGCCGAGCGGCTGGGAGGCCGGCTCGACGCCCGTGCCCACACCCTGCCGGACGGCACCGGGCAGTGGGTCGACCACGGGTTCCACGGGTTCTTCCGGCAGTACTACAACTGGCGGCGGATTCTGCGCCGGGCCGCCAACGGGACGGTGCCGCTGCTGCATCCGCTGAACAGCTACCCGGTCATCTCGGCGAGCTGGCCCCCGGAGGAGTTCGACCGGCTGCCCCCGACTCCGCCGCTGAGCATCTTCGCGCTCACCCTGCGCTCGCCCAGTTTGCGGCTGCGGGACTTCATCGGGGTCGACTACGCGCTCGGCCTCGGCCTGCTCGGATTCGATCCGGAACAGACCTACGCGCACCTGGATCACGCGAGCGCGGAAGAGTTCCTGGCGGCGCTGCGCCTTCCCCGGCGCGCCCGGGTGATGCTGTTCAACGTCTTCGCCCATTCGTTCTTCAACGACGCTGATTCGATGTCCGCGGCCGAGCTGGTCTCGATGTTTCATTTCTTCTTCCTCGGCAACCCCGAGGGACTGGGCATGGACGCGCCGCACGCCGACTACGAGAGCGCCATCTGGACGCCGCTGCGGCGCTACCTGGAAGAGCGGCGGGCCCGGATCGAGACCGGCACGGCGGTCAGCCGGATCGACCGTGAGCCGGACGGCTCCTGGCAGGTCCGTACCGCTGCCGGGGACGTGCTTACCGCCGACGAGGTGATCCTGGCCACCAGCGCCGACGCGGCCGCGCGGATCCTCGGCGCCTCGCCCGGCGCCGTCTCTGCTGACCCGCGCCTGGCCGCCGTCGCGGCCGAGCCGCGGACCGGGCCGCCGTACGCGGTCGCCCGGTACTGGCTGGACGGCGACGTCGGCCCGGACCGGGCGCAGTTCACCAGCATCGCCGATCCCGGCCTGCTCGACTCGGTCACGCTGTACCACCGCTTCGAGGCGGGGGCCCGGCAGTGGCACGAGCGCACCGGAGGATCGGTCGTCGAACTGCACGCCTACGCCTGTCCGGCCGGCGTCAGCGCGGCCGACCTCGCAGCGGGGATGCTGGCCGAGCTGCGGGCCCTGTGGCCGGAAATCTCGCGGCTGAACCTGGTCGACCGGTGCTGCCAGGTCGGCACCGACGCGGCCGGATTCGCGGTCGGTGCCCACGCCGCCACCCCGGGCGTGCGCACCGAGGTTCCCGGGCTGACGCTAGCGGGCGACTGGGTGACGGCCCCGTTCCCCTGCGCCCTGATGGAGCGCTCCGCTACGACCGGGATCGCCGCCGCCAACGTCATCCTGGCGGCCCGCGGGTACGGCACCGAGCCGCTCTGGTCGGTGCCGCCGCGGG
>DASWUW010000563.1:0-11004 GCA_036406335.1 Trebonia sp. | reverse complement strand
GCCAAACGGCTTACGAAGAGCGTCCGTTTCCTGGTCACCCAGGTAGACGGCTCGGCTGACCAGGCTAGAGCCAACGAGCTGGGCATTGCGATCGTGGGTCCGGACAAGGCCGAGCAGATCTTGGGAGAGGCAGTCGCCTGGAAGGCGACCGAGAACCTCTAGGTCAGGTCAGCATGCTGTCAGGGTGAGTCAGGCGAGGTCAGCCGGACACGCTCCAGGTGGCCGTTTCGTGGCCAGGGCTCGGTCAGCCTGGCCAGGCTTGCCGCAACGTCCGCTCGGCCCAGTCATCCGGGATGGCGGAGGCAGCCAGGTAGCAGGCGTAGAAAGAGCCGACAAGCATGCTGGCGAGGACTTCCGGGTCGGTGGACCGCGGTAGCTGGCCGGCCTCGATCGCGTCGGCCAGCGCATCGCGGAGCAGTGCCCGGCGCGGCTCGACGAGGCGGCGGCGGAAAGCGCCGAGCAGCCCGGGATGGTGCCGCTCCTCGGCCAGCAGCGTGCCGACGATCGCCAGTGAGTCCGGCCGCCGCAGGTTGTCATGGAAATTCTGCAGAACCGCCAGGGCGCGAGCCCGCGGTGTCCCGGTCGTGGCGGGCAGGTCCGCGATCCGCAGGGAGCTGATGACCGAGGCGGCCAGGTCGGCTTTGCCCCGGAACCGGCGGCGCACGCTCGGCACCGTCGTACCGGCCGCGGCGGCGACCGACTCCAGCGACATCCGGGCGTAGCCGAGTTCACGGAGCTGCTGCTCGGCTGCGGTCAGGATGGCCCGGTCCAGCCCGGGATCGCGCGGGCGCCCCGCAGCCCGGGTCACCGCAGTGGACATGGCCCGTCCTCCCTCAGCCGGCCGCCGGGTTATATTACATTACGATGTCTGTACGTAATATAACTGCTGCTGCGAGGAGGGCACCATGACCGCTGCCCAGCTGCCCGCGAACGCTGTGGTGCGGGTCTCCCCCGGCCACTTCGACCCGGCCCGGTTCGACGAAGTCCAGGCCATGACCATGGCAACGGGCCGCTACCTGATCCCGGCCATCAAGAAGCTCCCCGGCCTGATCAGCTACTACGCGGGGGCCTCGCCCGACGGCTCCATAGTCCACGTCAGCATCTGGGAGTCTGACGAGCACGCACAGCAGATGAGCCGGCTGAAGGAAATGATCGTCGATGCCCGCGGCGACGCCGAGCGGGCCGGCGTTACCTTCAGCCAGCCCATCGTGAACCACCAGGTCGACTGGGCAGTCTGATCACGCTGCCAGCGAAGCGGGAGTCACGTAGCGCCGGTCTTGCCCGGGCCGCTGCGTCCTAGCTGGTGACGTTCAGGCGGTTGACTCGGCGCTCGCGGGCACCGTGGCCAGGGCGAGCGCGGCGGTTTCCTTGGTCACCGTCCGCCGGGCCAGCAGCCAGTACACCAGGGCGCCGGCCCCCAGCCCGGTGAAGACGCTGAAGTCGGAGCCGCCGGCCGCGGTGGACAGCGGGCCGGCGAAGGCGGCGGAGCTGATCCACAGGGCGGCGGCGGTCATGCCCAGCAGCTGCGCGGCGATGCCCGGCCAGAAGAAGCCGCCGCGGCGCCAGTAAAGCCCGCGGCTCGAGGGGTCGACGAGGGCGGCGGCGTCGTAGCGCTGCCGCCGCAGCAGCGCGTCGGTGGCGTAGATCGCGAACCAGGGCGCCATCCAGATGATGAGCAGGCCGAGGAAGTCCGAGTAGTACTTGTTGAACTGGCCGGAGAAGATCACCAGGAAGCACAGCGCGGTGCAGATGGCGGTATCGACGAGCACGCACTGCCAGCGGGCGAGCCGCAGTCCGGCTGCCTGCAGGGTCAGGCCCGAGGAGTACAGGTCGAGGGTGTTGACCGCGAGCAGGGTCACGATCGCGAACAGCAGGTAGGGGACGGAGATCCAGCCGGGCAGGACGGCGGGGATGCCGGCGATCGGGTCGCTCGCGCTGGCCGTCGCCGACGCGACCGCCGCGCCCAGGACCTCGAGGAGCACCGCGGGCAGGAAACCACCGACGGAGCTGCACCAGAACACCTGCCGGGCTGACGTCGAGCGGGCCAGGTAGCGCGAGTAGTCACTCGCGGTGTTGGCCCAGGACAGGCCGCCCGCCGAGATCACCAGCGCGACCGCCCAGGTGACCGGGGCCCAGCCGGACCCGTGGGACAGGTGCCCGAGGTGGACCTTCGGGCCGACCAGGACGGCCATCACGATGAACAAGGCGGTGAACAGCCAGGCCAGCCGGCGCTGGGCGAGCAGGATCGCCCGGTGCCCGAGCAGCGGCAGCACCGCCTGGACGGCGCCGGCCACCAGGATCACGATGATTTTCAGCCCGGTCGAGGCGCCCACTCCGGCGTGCCCGAAGACGGCCAGCGCGGCCAGCACGATCAGGGACAGCCCGGACGCCTCGAAGCCGATGCAGGTGACCCAGTTGAACAAGGCGAGAAACCGGCCCCCGTTCGGGCCGTAGGCCGCGCGGGACACGGCGAAGGTGGAGGTACCGGTGCGCGGCCCTTGCAAGCTGGCGAACCCGACCGCGAGAAAGGCCAGGTTGCCCAGTGCGATCGCAATCAGCGACTGCGCGAACGACAGCCCCAGCGAGATCACCACCGCGCCGTTGACCACGTAGAACACGTTCAGGTTGCCGCCCAGCCACATACCGAACAGGTCGCGGGGACGGCCGTGGCGCTCGGAATCGGCGATGAGGTCGATGCCGTGCGACTCGACGTGCGGGGGTGCCCCGACGGGGACGGGGGCCCCGATGGGGACGGGGGGAGGCGCGGTGCTGGTCATTGCTTTCTCTCCTGGCCGAGGGCGGCGAGTTCTCGCAGCGGGGGGACGTGGCGGAGCGGGCTGTCGGCGAGCATTTCCCAGCGCACGTAACCGGGGGCGCGGCCGGCCGCGGGGACCGGCAGGCAGCGGGTCGGGGTGACGATCCAGTCGACGGGGACGTCGTGGTCCTCGCCGGCCAGGTCACCGTCGACGACCTGGCAGTCGTGCACCACGTCGACGATCTGGCTGGCCGGGCCGGCGGCGCCGATCTCGGAAAGCATGGCGAACTCGATGTCGAAGTAGCCGTGGCCCTTGCCGAAGCGCACCCCGTTCCTGCTCACCGCGGAGCCGCCGGTGACCAGCAGGGTGACCGGCGGCAGGCCGGCGATCTGGCGCAGCGAAACCGGGGTGCCGTAGCGGTCCATTCCGTCCAGGGTCGCCGCGTAGCGTCGTTCGGCCGGCGGCACGCGGGCCGGGTCGAGGTAGAGGAATCCGCGGCCGATGCCGTAGGTGGTCATGAGGAACGGCCGGCCGTCGGCCATCACCTGGGCGCGCAGTTCCTCGGTGGAGTTATCCGGCGTGATGAACAGCAGCCCGCCGCCGGCGTAGCAGTCCAGCTTGCGCACGGTACGCGCGCATGCGTCGCTGCCGGCGAAGTCGGCGATGAAGCGGGAGAAATCCCAGTGGAACCGCGAGTCGGGGCGGGCGACCTTGGCCAGCTCGGCCCAGATCCGTTCCCGCTGCGCCGCGGTGTCCGCGGCGCTTAGCAGGCCGGTCACCGGCCCGCCCCGTCGTGTTCCCGCCACCGCGGCCGGGCGGGCGCGGTCAGGACCGGATCGGGGTCGAGCTCGGCGATAAGCTCGCGCACGTAGGGGATACCGCTGCCGGCCCAGGCGGTGCGGATCTCGGCCCAGAAGATCCCGTCCGGCTTGGGCAGCGGGGGCGCGCACGCCGTGACGCCGGCCCCCGGAGTGATCACCGTGTCGGCCACCGCGTCGTGCGGACCGGGCCGGATGTCGGCGTCGAGCACCTGGCAGTCGTGCGCCACCACCACCACCGGGGTTTTCGAGGTGACCAGCCCGCAATGGCGGAGCAGCCCCCACTCCAGGTCGAAGAAACCGTCGCCGCCGCCGAAGTGGAGCCCGCGCCGGGTGACCGCGACCGCGCCGCTCACCACCAGGTCGACCGCGGCCAGGCCGCGGACCTCGTTCAGGGACAGACGGCGGCCCAGCTGTTCCATCCCGTCGAGCGTCGCGGCCAGCCGGTGGTCGGCGCGGCCGCCGAGCGCCGCCGGGTCGAGGAGGACGAGCCCGCGCCGCAGTCCGTAGCTGGGCACCAGGATCGTCTTGCCGTCGTCGAGGGCATAGCGGCGCATCGTCTCGAGTGAGTTGTCCGGCGCGAGGAAAACCGTCTCCGCTTCCCGGTAGCCGGGCAGCGACCGCAGCTGGTCGTCGCAGCGCTCACGGCCCGCGAAGTCGGGAACGAACCGGCTCAGGTCCAGGTCAAAGCGCGAATCCGGTCGCGCCACCCCGAGCAGTCGGTCCCACACCAGCCAGCGCACCTTCGTCGCCTGAACCACGAACGTGCCCCGGCCCGGCTCGATCCGGAGCAGGCCGCGGCGGGCCAGTTCGTCGGTGGCCCGCCGTAGCGTGCCCCGGCTGACGCCGAAACGGCCGATCAGCTGGCCTTCCGGGGGCAGCGGCCGCTCGTCGCCGAGCTCGGCCGACAGGGCCAGCGCCTCGATCTGATCGCAGACCTGCTGGTAAAGCGGCTGCCCGCCGTCGCGCCGGACCCGCGGAGGCGGGGGCGCGGTAACGGGAGCAGACGCGGAGCCCAGGTCATCCGGGACCGAACGGAGCGGTGGCATGCGCCCATCCTGGGCGGCCGTCGTTACAAACGTATAGACGTATATATGTCGTTCGTGTTACCGGGTGCTAGTTGCCCTGGTTGCGACGGCCAGCACCCGGCGGAGCAGGGCGGTCCACTGCAGGGACTTCACGCCCTCCGCGCGGAAGGAGCGCAGCGCCGGGTCGTCGCGCGGTTCGAGCCGGGCCGCTTCTTCCCACAAGGCGTGCTCGCGGGCCAGCCAGTCCGGGCGGTCCCGGACCTCGACGTCGGTGAAGCCCGCCTGGCGCAAGCCGGCATCGAGGTTGGCGCGGCGCACCCGGAGGGCGATCCGCTCGTCATCCCGGTCCAGCGGCTCCCAGCAGGTCAGCACTACCCGGCCGCCGGGCTTGAGGACCCGGCGGATCTCGTCGTAGGCGCGGGCCGGCTCGTCTGGGAACTGGATGGCGTCGGTGCACAGCACGGCCTCCACGCTGTCATCGGGCAGCCCCGTCGCCGTGAGCTCGCCCACGCGGAAGCTTGCGTTGCTGATGCCTAGCCGGGCGGCCTGCTCCCGGGCTTCGACCAGTGCCTGCGCGGAGAAGTCCACGCCGATGAGCTGCGTTCTGGCTTGCTGCGCGATCAGCAGCCCGTAGGCACCGCGGCCGCAGGCGAGGTCGAGCAGCGTGCTTCCGGGCGTGAGCCGGAGTTCGCCGGCCAGCTCCTCTATCGCTTCGGCGGGGACCGTCCCGGCTCGCGTGCCCGGCGGAAAGCCCATGTGCCGGTTCATAATCTCATCGACAGTCGGCGTGGCAACCCGGTCGGCGAACCAGCCGTCGAAGTACTCGGCGGACCGCGGCTTCAGAGACATTAGCTCAGTGTAGAAACTTGGGGTCTGGGCATCCGTCGGGTGCGCGGCGAAGTCGTGAACGGCGGCTTTGACTGCGGTTACCTAGCTGAGGCTGCGGGCTATTTAAGGACTGGCTCGGACTCGCTGGCGGCCGGCTGGTCCACGGTCCCGGGACGGCGTCCGCGGGCGATGATGCCGGTCTGCCAGGTAATTCCCCCGGAGATCAGGTTGAGCGCGACGACGGCGATCCACAGGCCGGCCGGCTGGTGGCTGAAGGTCCCCAGCGTGGCGGCGGCGAGGAGGACGAGGTACAGGCCGGCGGTGCAGGCTGCGGCGGACGCGACCCGGAGCGAGTGCGCCCGCAAGGTGCCGGTACCTGGACGGCCCTGTCCCGGGAGCCGATCGCGGGGCAGGAAGTCGGTGACGAGACGCCCGCCGGCGACAGCGCACCCGCCCAGCGCCGCGATCGTGGCGGGTGTCAAGCCGGCGGCGGTAAGCGCCAGGTAGGTGAGGGTTCCGCCGGCGAGGACCACGAGGTTGTTGACGGCGATGCGCCCGGCGGGCCCGGGCAGGACGGTGCCGGGCCATCCGTCCAGCAGGTTCCTGGAGATGACCTGCCAGGCGGCGACCAAGATCAGCCAGACGGGCAGGTCGCCCGCCGGGATAGGCCCGTGCGGGTCGGCCAGGCCCATTGCGGCCCGGGTCGCGGACGGGACGGCGTCCCAGTTAACGAGAAGACGGTAGCCGGCCACCGTTATGACGGTGGCTGCGGCCAGGGCCGCCCATCCTCGCCACCGGCTCGGCAGCCGGGTGAACGGGCGCCCCTCACAGGTCATGTCCAGCTGCAGGAACGTCACGAACTCGAGCGCCGCGATGGGTACGAGCTGCGGGACGTTCGGCAGCATCAGGCGGGTACCGTGCCGGGGAGCGGTGCTGACCAGTGCGAACAGGTCTACATGGCCGACAACTGCCTGCATCCCGATGACGAGCGCGACCGATCCCGCGGCCAGGGCCAGGGTGCGCAGGACGGTGCGGGCCAGCGGGTGGGTGAAGGTTGTGGCCTCCGGCTGGCGTCCGGCCACGACCGTCTGCAGGGGCTGCCAGGCGGTGGTGAGGGCGCCGAAGAGCAGCAGGGCGCGCTGCTCACCGGGAAGGACAGCGACGAGGACGACGATGGCGGTGAGGCCGCCGAGCCGGCAGATGATAGTGGTCATGGTGTTCTCGGTGCGGTTCAGCGGACGCGCTCGGCCCACGGGGCCAGGAACGGTTCGATGGCCTGAAGGAACGCACCGGGGACCTCCTCGGCGGGATAGTGGCCGCAGTCAGGGAGCACGACCGAGGTGAGGTCGTCGGCGACCAGGCTCATCGCCTCGCCGGCGAGGGCGCCCGATCCGGCCGATCCGGCGACGGCCATGACCGGCAGGGCCAGGCGGCCGCCGCGACGGCGCTGGTTCTGGGCGATGGTTTCATCGAGGGCTCGGTACGGCTCGAAACTGCAGCGCAGCGCCTCCGGATGGCCTGCCAGCAGATCGATGTAATAGTCCACGGCGTAGTCGGGGACCGATGTCGGGGTCGCGGCCTTCGAGCGGAACTGGCCGCCGAAGAAAACCGCTTCGCGGCCGGTCACCAACTGCTCGTTCAGCTCCCGGAGACGGTTGAACCCGAAGTGCCAGAGACGGTCGTTGACGCGCTCGGGGCCCAGCAGCGGCGGGGACTCACCCAGTCCCGGGATCGCCGCCTCCGCCACCACGAGACGCTCGACCTTTCCCGGGTGGTCCGCCGCCAGGGCGTACCCGGTCCACATGCCCACGTCGTGTCCCACCACTGCGAACCGCCCGTAGCCGAGGGCGCCCATCAGCCCGACCAGATCGGCCGCCAGCGTGCCGGTGTCGTAACCGGACCGGGCTTGCTCCGACAGGCCGACACCCCGGGGATCGACCGCCACCACGGTGAACTTCTCCGCCAGGGCCGGCATCATCTCCCGCCAGGTGTACCAGTTCTGCGGCCAGCCGGGCACCAGCAGCAGCGGAGGCCCGTTCCCGCCGACGACGGCGTGCAGGGTGACCTCGCCGGCGAAGACGAGATGACTGGTGAACCGGTCGGTGAAGCCGGCCGGAAGATGCTCGGCTCGGCCCACCGAACCCTTGGCGCTGGTGACGGGTGGCGTGGTTACGGGACGGGTCATAGCTGGGCTCCTTGGTGTCTTCGGCATTCAGCACCCCGGGTCGTCGAGCGGCTGGCCGTAGGCAGGGACGGCAGGCAGCGGCCTCAGCCGTGCGCTTTGGTGTAGGGCTGGTCGTTGATCTCGATCGCGTTTCCCCACGGGTCCTGGCAGTAGCAGAGGAGGTAGCGGGGCGAGGGCCGGTGCACCTGTGTCGTCTGGCGGCCGCCGTGCTCCGCGATGCGCGCCGCGAGGGCCCCGACGTCGGGGCTGACGACGCAGACGTGGAACAGACCCGGGTGCCAGTAGCGGAACGGCGGGCCGGCGGCGGCCTCCTCGGGCTCGAGGAACTGGAAGAGCTCAATGCCGGCTCCGTCATCCGCGGCGAGGTGGGCCTGGCGCATCCGGTGCCAGCGCGGGCCGTAGATGTCGCGGGCCACGGCTGCGGTGGGGCTGCTGTCGTCAATGTCGAACGGGCCTTCCAGGACGTGGAACCCGAGCACGGTGGTGTACCAGGCGATCGCGGCGTCTATGTCCGGTACGGAGATGCCGGCGTGGCTGAGGCCGATCACGACGTTGCCCGGTTCGCCTGGCTGGCCGCGACGGCCAGCAGCCCGCCGGCCAGCCCGACGTTACTCAGGAACGCGTTGCGTTCCCGGGTCCGGGTGTCCGGGTCGGCCTCGGCCCAGAACCGGTGGCCGGCCAGCGTGGTCGGGAGCAGCGTGCCCGCGAGGACCAGGGCCGCGGCGCGGGGCACGATGCCGAGGGCGAGGGCGACGCCGGCCGAGACCATGGTGATCGCGTTGAGTCGCACCAGCGTCTGGTCCGGGGGGATGGCGGGCAGGGCCCTGGTCAGGGGTGCGGTGACGGTGCGGGCGGCGGCGACCTCGGCGTCGGGGTGCCGGGCGGTGCGCAGCCCGCCGGTAACGAAAATGGCCGCGAGCATGGCGCGAGACGCGCCCCGGGTCATGACCCGGGTACTGCTGTGAGGGTTGTTCATGACTGCTCCTTCGGTGGCGGGATGTTCTGAGTCAGTAGAAGGCAAGCGACTCCACCCCCACGCCGGCGTCGACGGTGCGGTCCGCGGCGCCGCGGTGGAGGTCGAGCACGGTCAGGGTCCCGTCGCCCTGGTTGCCGATGACGGCGGTGCGGCCGTCGGGGGTGAAGGCCATGTCCATCGGGTCGCGCCCGACGGGCACGGTGCGCTGGCCGGCGAAGTCCCCGTCGAGCACGGTGGCGAGGTTGCCGTTGAGGCTGGTCACGACCAGCCAGCGCCCGTCGGGGCTGTAGCGGGCGATCTGGGCCGCCTGCCGGTGGCCCTCGAGCGGGATCGTGCCGCGGATGGTGTCGGTGGCGGTGTCGAGCAGGCGGAGCTCGGGGACCTCGGCGTCGACGAGCACGATCGTGGTCCCGTCCGGGGACAGCGCGAGGCCGGCCAGCCCGTGCGGCGTCTTTACCTCGGCCACCGGTCGGCGCTGCGCCAGGTCGACCACGGTGGCCGTCGCGTCCTGCTCGTTCTCGGTGTAGAGCTTCGAGCCGTCGGGCAGGATCTCGATGCGGTGGGCGTTGCCGGAGCCGACGTCGATGACCGCGCGGTGCTCTCCGCTGCGCGGGTCGAGCTCGAGCACGACGCCGCTGTTCTCGCACACGCAGTACAGGGCGCCGCCCGGGCCCCAGCGCAGCCCGTGCGGCGCGTAGTACGGCGCGACGTCGAGGTACCCGGTGTGCCGGCGCTGCGCCAGGTCGATCTGCGCGACCTGCTGACCCGGGCGGGGATTGTCGCCGTGGCGGCCGTCGCCGTAGATCGGGGCGTAGGCCGTGGCGTGGTCGGGCGAGATCGCCAGCTCGTGGACCCGGGGCGAGAACCCCTGAAGGACCTCGAGGGTCGCGTAGCTGCGGGGGTCCAGGAACAGGACCTGGTTGCCGGCCTTGTCGACGGCAACCAGGCCGGCGGTGCCGGTGGGGAAGTTCGGATCGGGCCGGGTGGTCATGGCGTGTTCCTTTCACGAGTGTGGTGGCGGGCGCGGAACTCGCGGCCGGCCCGCAGCGCGAGCGCCGCGGCGAGGACGGCGAGTGCCGGGAGGGGTGTCGCCCACCGGGCATGGGCGAGCAGCAGCGAGGCGGCGAGGGCGCCGAGCACGAGGGCGAGCAGCTGGCGCAGCACGAGCAGCCGGGAGGGGCCCCGGCCGCTCGCCGCCGCCGCCACCGCGGTCGTCAGCGTGCCGGTCATGTAGGTAGTCGCCTCGCCCAGGCGCAGGGCGATCGCGCTCTGACCGCCCAGCGCTGCGGCGGTGAGCGCGAGCAGGACCAGGGCGAGGGTGGCGGACGGGTGAGCCCCGGTGGCAATCCAGACGGCCGCCGCCGCCGCGAGGACCACTAGTTCGCCGGCCAGGGGCACCGCGACCGCGGCGGGGCGGTGGCGCCAGGCGAACGACCAGACGGCGACGCCGAGGACGAAGCCGCCGACCGCGAGTGCCGGCGGGCCGAGCGGCGCGAGCGTGCCTTCCCCGCCTGCCCGCCCGGCACTCACCAGGTTTCCGGTGGCGACGCCGGCGTAGGTCCCGCGGAGTGAGGTAATCGCCCACAGGTCCACCGCCCCGGCACAGGCGGCCAGGAGGACCGCCGTGGTCACCGTCAAGGCCGGGGACGGCGTCGCGGCTGGTGCCCGGTGCCCGGTGGCCAGGGTGCTCACGTCCTTCCGCCCCCGGCGACGAACCGCTGCTCGATGCGGCCGAGTCCCTCGATGGTGCTGCTGAGGACGTCGCCGGGGGCGAGGTAGATCTCCGGGTCGCGCCGGTGACCGGTGCCGCCCGGGGTACCGGTGAAGACCAGGTCCCCCGGAAGCAGCGGTACCGCCGCCGACACCTCCGCGATGAGGGCGTCCACCCCGAGGACCATGCTGGCGGTCCGGTCGTTCTGGACCACCTCACCGTTGCGCCGGCAGGAGATCGCGAGGTCGGCGGGGTTGCCGATCTCGTCCAGGGTGGTCAGCCACGGACCGGTGGGGCCGAAGCCCGGACGTGATTTCGCCAGCGAGAACTGCGGCAGCTCACCGGCGAACTGACTGGCGCGCTCGGAGAGGTCCTGGCCCACCATCAGTCCCGCGACGTGCGACCAGGCATCGGCAGCCTGCACGCGGAACGCGCGCCGCCCGATGACCGCCACCATCTCCACCTCCCAGTCCACCGTGGCGGTGGGCAGCTCGACCGTCACCTGCGGGCCCACGATGCAGGGCGGCAGCTTGGAGAAGAACGACACGTTGCGGCCGGCCGCCTCGGCGGCGTGCGCGGCGTAGTTGACGCCGACGGCGAGGATCTGGCGCGGACCGGGCACCGGAGCCCCGAGCTGGTCCCGGCGCAGCCGGCGGGCCGGCGCCACCGGGCCGGCGCCGGCCCACCGGGTGAACTCCTCCC
>DASWUW010000562.1:0-2184 GCA_036406335.1 Trebonia sp. | reverse complement strand
AGGCGGCTAGAGCAGATATCAGCGCCGCGCCGGCAATTGCCGCGGGAGCTGCCTTCCTACTGGTGCCTCTCAGCATCTCTTTCCTCCGTAACCCGTCATCGGCGCTGGTGAGGGGAGGCCGCAAGTGAATCTGCGGCGCGGCACCGCTGGTCACGGCCAAGCCGCCGCTTCCAGCCCGTGCGCTGCCTTCATCACCAGCGTCCGGCCCGTCAGCTGCTGGGCTGTGGCTCTGGGCGGTGAACCTGAGGCGATCGTGACATCACATTACGAGATAGTCAACTCGCTACGCATAAGATAATGTCCTCGGGAGGATGCCGAACCCGGGAGGACGGTGCTGGGATGACCGCAGGCACACGGGCACCGGGCTGATGACCGCGCACGAAAGGGGCTTCCCGTTGTGAAGACATACGACCTGGCCATCGTGGGCTACGGGCCTACCGGGATGACGCTCGCGGCCCTGATGGGCCAGCAGGGACATCACGTGGTGGTGCTCGACCGGTACCAGGGCCTGTACAACCTGCCTCGCGCCGCCTGCTTCGACGACGAGATCATGCGCATGTTCCAGAAACTGCGGCTGGCCGACGAGGTGCTGCCGGGCACGGTCGTCCAGACTGCCTACAACTGGGTCAATGCGGCGGGCGAGACGCTGGTCGAGATGACCTACGACAATCCCGGGAAAGAAGGCTGGGCGGCGCTCTACATGATGTACCAGCCGCACATCGAGGCGGTGCTCGACCGCAGGTGCCGGTCACTGCCGACCGTGGAAGTGCGGCAGGGGATGGCCGTTGACGGCCTGGTTGTCACGGGCGGCGAGGTCGAGCTGGCAGCCACTGACACCGGCGGCAACCGGGTGCTGGTCCGGTCCAGGTATGTCGTCGGCGCGGACGGCGGCGCGGGATTCGTGCGGCCGGCGCTCGCCGTCGGCTTCTCGGACTACCGCTTTCAGGAGAACTGGCTCGTCTGCGACTTCCGCAAGCGCCGCGAGCTGGCCTCGGTGCCGGCCTTCCAGCAGGTGTGCGACCCCGTTCAGCCGGTATCGATCGTCCAGATCGGCCCTGATCACCACCGTTTCTCCTTCATGCTCGATCCGGACGAGTCCGTCGTCAGCGCCACCGACGAGCGCCGCGTCTGGGAGCGTGTCGCTAGCTACCTCGGGCCGGATGACGCCGATCTTGTCCGCGTCGCCAACTACACGTTCCGGTCACGCATCGCCGATTCCTGGCGGCAGGGGCCGGTCCTGCTGGCCGGCGACGCGGCGCATGAGATGCCGCCGTTCCTGGCCCAGGGCATGTGCTCGGGAATGCGCGACAGCCATAATCTGGCCTGGAAGCTCGATCTCGTGCTGACCGGGCGGGCCGAACCGCGGATACTGGACAGCTACCAGGCCGAGCGCGAGCCGCACGTCCGGTTCATCACCGAGAAGGCGATCGAGCTCGGGCGCGTTCAGACTCTGCGCGATCCAGCAGCCGCCCGGCTGCGCGACGAGCGGCTGCTGGCCCAGCGGCGCGCGCGCGAGTCGCCGGAGAAGATCCGCTACCCAGGCCTCACGGCCGGGCTGATCGCGGCCGGCGCGCCGCATGCGGGTGCCCTCTTCATCCAGGGCCGGGTGCGCTCGGCTGACGGGACCGAGCGGTTGTTCGACGACCTGGCCGGGGCCGGCCCGTGCATCGTGGTCCGGCGGCCCGCCACGCTGGCGGCGGTCACCGCCGAGCAGGTTGAGCGCTGGGAAACCCTGGGCGGCCGGGTCGTACGGCTGCGAACCGCAGCCGAACCCGCAAACGCCGGTGCAGCCAGCGCGCCGGTCACGGAACTGCTGGACATCGACGGCGTGTATGACGCCTGGTTCCGGGCCCGCGACTGCGCAGCGGCGGTCGTCCGGCCGGACTGGTACCTGTACGGGACCGCAGCCGACGCAGCCGGCCTGTCCGCACTACTGCGGGACATGGAAGGCGCTCTTGTTATGAAATCCGAAACACACTACGCTTAATGTAACGTAAGGGCGGTCAGAGTGAGGACGAGACACGCTGGGGCACCCTCTGCGACGTCCCGGCCAGGCTGGCCGCTGCCGGCCTGCACCCGCGAGGAGTAGCTGCATGACGACAAGTCCAGACACCCGCGCCCCCGCGCCCGTCACGCGGCCCGGGTTCTACGAGGTCCGCACGCCCGACCCGGACCGTCTTATCC
>DASWUW010000561.1:0-1842 GCA_036406335.1 Trebonia sp. | reverse complement strand
CGGCGCCCCCGGCCTAGCCGGCCGCGCGCTTGGCCAGGAAGGCGTCCACCGCGGCGACCGCCTCCTGGCACTCGGGGACCGGCGCCAGGTCAAAGGCGTGCTCGCCGCCGGGGACCACCACCAGATCGGTGTCTACCCCCGCCGCCAGCAGCCGGCTGAACAGGAAGGTGGTGTCGTCGATGAGCGAGTCGGCCGTGCCCACCGCGAGGATGACCGGCGGCAGGCCGTGCAGGTCGGCGTACAGCGGCGAGATGTCCGGGTCGTCGCGCCGGGCGGGATCGGCCACGTACTGGTCGTAGAACCAGGCCAGCGAGCCGGTGGTGATCAGGAAGCCCGACTCGGCCTGGCGCTGGCTCGGGGTCATGGTGATGTCGTAGTTGCCGTAGTACAGCGCGGCCGCGCGCAGCGCGTCCGGGCGGTCCCGCCGGACCCGCAGCGCGGTGCCTAGCGCCAGGTTGGCGCCCGCCGACTCGCCTCCGATGAGCAGCCGCGAGCTGCCGAGCTCGGCCGCGGCGTGCTCGATCAGCCAGCGGGTTACCGTCTCGCAGTCGTCCAGCCCGGCCGGGTACGGATGCTCCGGCGCCAGCCGGTAGTCGACGCTGGCCACGGTCATGCCGGTAGTGGCCGCGATGCGCTCGAGGGCGGCGTCCTGCCCCGCCGCCGACCCGATGGCGAAGCCGCCGCCGTGCACGTGCACGAAGACCGCGGCCGGCGCCGCCGCCGGGATGATGCGCACGCCGATCTCGTGGTCCCCGGCCGGGACCGTGATGGTGCGTCCGGAGGGGGAGACGTACGGCGGCGGCGCGGACGCCGCCAGCGCGTCCCGCAGACCCTGCGCGGACGGCGGCGGGAAGGCCCAGCCGGCCGCGGCCATCCCGGGCACCAGGGCTGCGTTGAAGCCGGTCACCGCCGGGTTGACCCGGCTCGGGTCGAAGATCCCGGCGTCGATGCGGTCGCTCACTGCGTTCGCGACACGCGCAGTGCCTCTTGGTTCACTCGCAAGCTCGCTCACTGCTGGCCTCCCTGGGCCGCCATGGCGGCGGCGATGTGCGGGCGCAGGTCGGGGTACCCGGTGGTGGCCCAGGCGCCGTCGACGAACAGGTTGACGCCCGAAATGTAGCTGGCGTCGCGGCTGCTGAGGTAGAGCGCGGCGGCGGCGATCTCCTCCGGGCTGGCCGCCCGCTTGAACGGGATCCGCTCGTGGTAGGCCTCCCGGACGCCCGGGATCCCGCCCATCGGGGCGGTCAGCGGCGTGTCGGTGAGGCCGGGGGAGACGGCGTTCACCCGGATGCCGGCTTCCGCCAGCTCGAGCGCGCCGCACTTGGTGAGCATGGCCACTCCCGCCTTGGCCGTGCAGTAGGCCGCGCCGCCGAACATGGGCACCTCGGAGTTGAGCGAGGAGACGTTCAGGATGGCGCCGCCCTGTCCGCCCTCGGTCATCAGCTTGCCCTCGTGCTTCATGGCCAGGAACACGCCGTTCAGGCAGACGTCGAGGACGAACTGCCAGTCGACCGCGTCGTGGTCGATGATCGGGGCGCCCTTGCCCAGCCCGGCGACGTTGAAGGCCACGTTGAGCGGCCCGAACCGGCTCGTCTCGGCGACCAGGGCGGTGATGTCCTCCTCGGAGCGGGCGTCGGCCCGGACCCCGTGGAACTTGTCCCCGAGCTCCTTGCCCAGGACCTCGAGGCGCTCGGTGTTGACGTCACCCGCCACGACCGAGGCGCCCTCCGCGAGCAGCCGGCGGACGACCGCCTCCCCGATGCCCGAGGCACCGCCGGTTACCACCGCGACCTGGCCCGCATAGCGGGAGCCGCCGGCGGCATTTGCGTCTGTCATAGGTTT